>JAEESA010000111.1 GCA_016286115.1 Lachnospiraceae bacterium | reverse complement strand
AAAGATCAGGTCATTCTGACCGATGAAGGGATCTTTCACCGCCTTACCAAATGGGAATTCATGCCACAGATCAAAAGCTTTGCGGACGCCCATAACTTTTCGGTAAAACTGGTTCTGTATCTCAGAAGGCAGGATGAATACGTGGAATCTCACTATCGCCAGATCCTGGAGGACGGAAAGAAAAATACCGTTTCCTGGCAGGAGTTTCTGGAAGAGCGGACCCATATTGCCGACTACGAAACTCCGATCTTCTATCTTTCCGATCTCTTCGGAAAGGAGCAGATCATTCTCCGCCGTTATGATCCGGCGGCCTGGAAAGCCGAAGGCACAAACATCTTTGAGGACTTCCTGAAGACCATCGGGATCGATCCCACGGAGGAATTCAGTTACCCCAAGAAGCTTTCCAACACAAGCATCTCCTATAATGTCGGTGAGATCAAACGCATCCTAAACCGCGTCAAAAGGGATAAGGATAACCCGGACACCGCGAAAATCAATAAAATGTTTGCAGACGCCTGCTATGCCTGCTCCGCCAACTCCGAAGACCATACAAAATACACGTATTTTTCGCCGGAAGAAAGAGATTCTTACTTAAGCTCCTTCCAAAATTCGGATCAGCATATCGCAAATACTTTTTTCCAGGGAGAGCAGTTATTCGGAGAGAAAAAGATCTCTTCTGTCACCTGGTCCAAAGATAACCCTGCCATGCTGTCCGATACGATCCTTTTTTACGGCGCGGTAGCAGCGCAGCTGGAAGAAATGATCCAGGAGCAGGAAAAGCAGCTCAAACGGATCGAGAAGTTCTCTCCCATATGCTGGTTCCGCCGGCTGAAGCAGTGGTTCCGTAAAAAGAAAAATAAGTAGTTATTTTTCCCTTGTAACTGTTCCGTCCTCTACCCGATAGATCACGTCACAGCCTTCGATCGTGGAAAGGCGGTGCGCGATGATGACCATGGTTTTTCTTCCGTGCAGCTTGTTGATGGAATCCATGATCGCGTTCTCCGTTGCATTATCCAAAGCCGAGGTCGCCTCGTCAAAAAACAGGATCTCCGGATCCCGGTACAAAGCTCTCGCGATACCGATCCTCTGGCGTTGTCCGCCTGAAAGACGCACGCCCCTTTCTCCGATCTGCGTTTCCAGACCTTCCGGCAGGCTCTCCACATATTCCTTCATCGAAGCGTCATCCAGCGCTTTCCACACCTGCTCGTCATCTATTTTTTCCTCTTTGAAACCAAAAGCAACGTTGGCGCGGATCGTATCATCCAGCATGAAGATCATTTGCGGGATGTAGGAGATCTGCCGCAGCCAGTCCTTCTTGTCGTCCATGATGTTGACATCATCAACAAAGACGCCGCCCTTCTGCGGCTCCAAAAGCCCCAGCATGATATCGACCGCCGTTGTCTTTCCTGCGCCGGAAGGACCCACGATGCCGATCGACATCCCTCGTTTCACTTCCATATCGGCGCCGACCAGAACGTTCTTTTCCCCTTCCGGATACCGGTAGGTAACGTCTTTCAAATGTACTTCGTTTTTGAACGGGCGGGGAAGGATATTCTTGTTCTTTTCCTCTATCTTCTTTTCTTTTCCGTGCTGGTCCACAATGTCCAGATTCTCGATCATCCGGTCCAGCATGGGTTCCTTAAATGCAGCATCGGAAATAGCCGAAGAGATCCGGTTGGCGGAGGACAGGAGCCGGATCGCCGCCATCGCAATTACGGTAAGGGTGGGGATCAGCGAGGTAAGGTCGCGCCCGCTGACGATAAAAATGCCCATCAAAACAAACAGGGAGCTCATCGTAACCGCTTCGATCAGATATTTCGGAACCATGTTGAGGACGCTGCTGATCCGAAGCGTATCCACATGGTGCTTTCCTTCGATATCGTAACAGTATTCAAAATATTTCTCCCGCCGGGACACCTTGATCTCCTTGATCCCGTGGATGGACTGAAGAAGCCAGCGGTGCATTCTCGCGTTTGTTTTCTGGTTCTCCTTCCCGGCCTTTCTGAGGACCGGTTTCACAAATTTAGAGATGATCGCGACCATGATCAAAAGGATGATCACGATCGTGATGGTGATCGCCGCAGACATCATCAAAAGAGCCACAAACAGCGTGATCGAAACGATCAGCTCCGTAGCCAGCGAAAGCAGGGACAAAAGCAGGCTGAACGACTGCTTTACGTCCGAGTTGATCATCCGCATCACTTCGCCTGATTTTACGCTCAGGAAGTACTGGTAGGGGCGGTTGATAAAGTCGTGCAGCAGCTTCTTCTGAAAGGTAAACTGCGTATAGTATACAAACCGGTTCTGGATGTTCTTTTCAAAGACCAGATAGAGGTTCTTCAAAACGTAGATCGCCGCCATGACAAAAGCGAGCACCGCCATAAAGACTCTGGGGTCTTCAATATGGAACCACCCGCAGATCATCTGTACATACCACTTTTTCATGGTCTTTTCCGGATCCATTACCGAGTTGATAAACGGCATGATCATGGACACCGAAAGCAGTTCCACAAAAGCGCCCACGATCATCAGCCCCATCAGCTGGACAATGCGTATTTTCTGATGCCGGGTGAGAATGGAATTGAACTTTTTTATGATGCGTAATATCATTCTCTCATTTATCCTTTTCCGACCGGAGATAGGCCTTGAACATCTCCAGATCATCCTGTGCCGTCAGTTTGATATTCTTATCCGACCCCGCCGCAAAATAAAGCCTCTCGCCAAGCTCCACCATCATCGTGTTCGTGTATGAGGAGCCGTAGATCCCGATCTCCTTTTCATAAGCCTCGTGATAGGCACGGTAAACTTTACCGAAACGATAGGCCTGCGGCGTGCAAACGCGCCGGAGCGTCTCCCGCGGGATATATTTTACAGTGGAGATATCGTCATCCGCCACGAAGATCTGCTCGTTGTAGGGAAGCGCCGTCACTGCGTTGCCGTGCATCTTGCACTTCACGATCACATCCGACAGCACGTACGAATCCACGAGCGGCCTTACCCCGTCATGGATGATGACAATGTCGTCTTCCTCACATTCCTTTTCCAGAGCGTAAACCCCGTTTCGAATGGACTCCTGCCCGGTATTGCCACCCTGGATCACCCATTTCAGTTTGTTGATCTTGAACTGCTTCGCATAGGCCCAGACCATGTCGAGCCACCCCTCCACGCAGACCACGAGGATCGCGTCCACCTCCGGATGCTTTTCAAAACTTTCCATTGTGTAAAGCAGCACCGGCTTGTCATAAACCGAGATGAACTGCTTCGGGATGTCCTGCCCCATTCTAGCCCCATGGCCGCCGGCCACGATCACAGCTACAGTCTTCATTCCTCTCCCTCCTCGATCCAGATTTTTGCCGGATGCGTAGCGACCTGCTCCGATTCCGGCGGCAACTTCATAAAGTCCTTATACATCATGGTCAGATAGATCTCATAATGCTCGGGGATCATGAATCGATGCCCTTCAAATTCGGCATCAACGATCTTATCAAACCCGTCCTTGACCAGCATTTCATCCAAACCGCGGAGTCCTCCGCAGACGCAGCCCCTGTATTTTGCCCCGTCAAACGGCACCTTCGTCGCCTCCGCCCGCAGCTTTTCATAGACCTTTTTCCGGTTCGCAAAACGCCGGAGCACGCTTTTCACTGCACGCTTTACTGAATTTCCGGTCAACTCATAACGGAAGGAAGTATCCTCAAACCGGCCGCAAAGATACAAGATCTTTTTCGCCTGCTTCGCGGCCTCTTCATAGTCGTCTCCGCAGCCGTCGATCGGAAAGATGTCCAAAAACACGCCGTAATCGATTCCCTCAAAATGCTCCGCCTCGGAATGGGTTCTTGTATCCAAGAGCTTCCCGAAGATCTTGGGGCTGTTGATATCATTTTCAGGACAGAGGAGGCGATATCGCTTCCATTTTTTCGAATCCTCGATCATCTTGTCATAATCCGGCCGCGGCATTGCCACATCCACATCATCATCCCAGGGAATAAAGCCCTTATGCCGCACCGCGCCAAGCAGCGTCCCTCCGCACAGGTAATAGCGCAGCCCGTTTTTTCTGCAATAATCATCAAAAAAGATCAGGATATCCAGCTCGATCAGCTGCAGCTCCCTCAGATCCGTCAGTTCTCTTCTCATCCCCGTTCTCCGAAATTATTTTTCGTTTTCCTCCAGTACATACAGTTCTCTGAAATGCGGCTCCGGCCTGTCCTTTTCCTCCGGAATCTTCATATAATCCTTATAGAGGCAGGTGAGGTATTCGTCATAATACTTCATTCCCTGCAGTTCATGCCCTTCAAACTCCATCGGCATCGCCTCGGAATAAATATACGCTTCCAAGATCTCTCCCCGGCCTTTTAAGCCGCCCACGAGGCTGGCCCTGAAGTTCGACTCCTCAAAACCGAATTTCCTCACCTCGGCCATCATCTTCCCGTACCAGTAAGAGGGGGGCAGGATCCGGCGCAGCACCTGCTTTGCCGCCCTTTTCAGCGCATTTCCGGTCAGCTCATAGGTCATCTGCGCGTCCCGGAAGCGATGCTTATAATACATGATCTTATCGGCATGTTTTCGGACCGCTTCCTTTTCATAGCCCAGCCCGTCCAGCGGAAAAATGTCGATAAAAACACCGTAATCCTCCACATCCGCAAAATGGTTCGCCTTAGCTCTCGTCTTCGGATCGATCAGCTTCGCAAAAGTCTTCGGATACTTCGAATGGGTTTCCTGGCACATCAGGATATAGTCCTTCCAGCCCTTTGCCGTCTGCAGAAAACGTTCATAATCCGGCCGCGGCATGGCCACATCCACATCATCATCCCAGGGAATAAAGCCCTTATGACGCACGGCGCCAAGCAGAGTCCCTCCGGCAAGAAAATACCGGAGCCCTTCCTTCTTGCAGTACTCGTCAAAATGGAGCAAAATATTCAGTTCGATTGTCTGCAGTTCTTTCAGATCTTTTATCTCACGCATAAAAAAAGTGTATCATATCCTATTTCATTTGTTAAGATATCTCCCAAAGCTCCAGCAGATGCGGATCCATCCGCTCGTTTTCCGGCGGGAGCTTCCTGTAATCTCCATAAAGCTGTTTTAAGAACTCATCATAATGTGCGGTTCCGAAAAACCTGCACCCGTTAAAATCATACTCTGCGCGGTCGGCAAAGATATATTTCGGAGAAACCTCTTTTTCCTTCCACCGCCCGCCGAGTACATTCCCGCACCACTCCGCCTCCTCGTAGCTGCATGAAGTCCTCAGTGCCTCGATCTTCGCCAAAGACTTTTCCGGCGGCAGGAACGGACGGATCATCCTCTTTACGATCCGTTTCGGAAGGCTCCCCCTGATCTCGTTGCACTCTGCGTCCAGAAACCGGGAGCGGTAAAAAAACACGCCCTCTGCCGTTTTCAGTGCTTCCTCCTTTGTTTTCCCGAGGCCGTCCACCGGAAAAACATCGATAAACAGTCCGTAGTTCTCCACGCCCGCCGCCAGCCGCTCGACCGCCTTTGTCCTGCTGTCGACCAGCTTCGCGAAGAGGTGCGGATCCGCCGGATCCTTCTCTCTCGTCACGCAGAAATACCGCCCTTTTTCCGTCTCCATCAAAGAAAGAAACCGGTCATAGTCCGGCCGCGGCATTCCCACATCCACATCATCATCCCAGGGGATAAAGCCCTTATGCCGCACGGCGCCGAGCATCGTGCCGCCGAGCATGACATAGGACAGACCATGCTCCCGGCATAACGTGTCAAAGTATTTCAGCATCAGAAGAAGCAGCTCCTGAATTTCGGAAATCTCTGTGATCTTTCTCATCGGCTCCCCCTGTATTTCGTGATCATCTTCGCAAAAAGAACGGGCGACAGCTTCGCGGCAAAGAGCATGGCCTTATATTTCTTCGGCAGTTCCTTTTTCGCAAGTTCCCTTTCCGTTTTCGGAATGCTTTGGAGGTACGCATATTCCCGGTCAAGCGGCGCGCCGTCTCCGCCGGTGGCTTCGAGAAGATAGATATAGGCGATGAGGAGCTGTCCGGTCTGATAACGACGCTGTTTTTCCGAAAGTCCCGAAAGCTCCCGGCGTTCCCGGTACGCGTCAAAAAGGTCCCTCGCGTGAGACAGGCTCTTTGTCTGAATGATCGATCCCTTTCTCACATAGTACCGATACAAAGGCTCCCTCAGAAACGCCGCCCTTTTCACCCTGCCTCCAAGAGTGTTCATCACAAAGATATCTTCATAACAGCGGCCCTCCGGAAAAGAAATTCCTTCAAACAGTTTCCGTCTGAAGATCTTGTTCCAGATCATCCCAAGAACCTGTCCCCTGACCATGGCATCAAAAAAATCCTCATCCTGCAAAATGTCTGCACTTACCTGATTTTCCCACAGATGCTCTGTTCCATCCGAAAGAATCTCAAGATAGGAAGCGCAGCAAATATCCGCGTCGGTATCGATCAGCTTTCTCTTCAGGCGTTCCAGATAATCCGGCATCACCTGATCATCCGAGTCCACAAAAGCGATGAGTTCCCCCTCTGCCACAGCCATCCCCTCATTTCTGGCAGAAGAAAGCCCACCATTTTCTTTTCTAACATAGCGGAACCGTTGATCCTGACTGGGATATTCGCGTGCGATGCGCTCTGACCCGTCCGTCGACCCATCATCCACGAGAATCACTTCAAAATCCCTTTCTGTCTGCTCTGAAAGGCTTTTCAGGCAGGCGGGAAGATAATTCCTGACATTATAGATCGGTACTATGATAGAGGTCTTCATAATGCTTCTGCATCCTTTTCGCGTTTTCCCTGACATCGTAGCCGGCGCTTTGTACCTTCCCGGCCCCGTCCGAACGGTCTCCGCCCGCGATCGAAAGGAGCTTTTCGGCCCACGCCTCTTCCCCCGCATGTAAGGGAAGCTGCTCCACATGATCCGTTAAGTTACATTCCGGCGAAACCGTGTCCGAGATCAAGCAGGGCAGGCCCGCCGTCTGCGCCTCGATCATGACCACGGGAAAGCCTTCATAAAGCGAAGGCAGGCAGAACACATCCATCGCCTGATATAAAGCCGGCGTGTCCTCCCGCACTCCAGTGAACACGCAATTTTCGCTGATCCCAAGCTCCTTCGCCTGCGCCTTCATCTCTTCCATCAGCGGCCCTTCTCCCACGAGAAGGAGGCGGCTGTTCTTTCTTTTTCGCAGTAGAGCCGAAAAAATCCGCAGCAGGAACGGATGGTTTTTCTGCTCCATAAACCTTCCGATATGGCCGACAACGAGCTCTTCCTCCGAAAACCCGAGCTCCTTCCTCGCCTTCTCCCGCAGTTCCTTTTGAAAAAGAAACTGTTCTGTATCGATCGCGTTCGGGATCACCTGATACGGCGCCCCGCCAAACATAAAATCTCCGGCCGCCTTCCCGCAGGATAAAAGCTCTGTCGCCTCACGCGGGATCTTCCGCATGCACATGAGCTTCAGCGGGAGTTTCAGATCCTTCGTCTGCGCCGCGTTATGGGAATGCGCGATCCGCACCGGAACGCCTTCCTTTCTGGCGCAGGAAAGCGGCAGCGCCGACATGCAGTCAAGATGTGCATGGGCAATACGGTATTCTCTGTGCTCCGAAAAAAACTTCCTGACCGCCTTAAAATATCCGGGATCAAAAGGGTTCTGTCTCGGTACGATAAAGATCTTTCCACCGAGGGAACGGATCTCTTCGTCATAGTCCCCGGGGGCTTGCCTGTGCACCAGAAAATCAAACTGCACGCGGTCTCTGTCGATATTCCGGTACAGGTTCATCAAAAAGGTTTCCAGGCCGCCCCGCACCATCTGTGTTGTGATCTGCAGAACGCGAATGGTTCCTTCGTTCTCTCCCATACTAACTCCCATGATCATCTTGTGATCAAAACGGCACCGACCACAATGAGCGAAACGCCGATGATCTGCTTTATCGAGATGTGCTCCTTCAAAACCAGGAAACTGACCAGCATGGTCCAGATGTAGGTGATCGAGGTCAGGGGCAGGACCACGGAATAGTCAAGGTAACGGAGCACAATGATGTTCAATACGGCGGACCCGACATAGATCATGCCGCCGATCCATAAGTATTTATTCGTGAGGAGCGCTTTGAATCCGCTGCTCCCCGATGCTTTCTTGAAAAAGACCGAGGCGATGGTCCCCATCCAGGTCCCGATCAGGATAAGAAGAAGGATGCCGACCGTCATGACGCGTCTCCCCCTTTCTTCTTTTCTTCCCCGCCGCCGATCAGAAGCACTCCGATCATGATTACGAGCACGCCGATCACCTTCAGGATCGTGACCGGTTCCTTCAGAACGATCGCACCCAGAACCACGCTCAGCACATAGTTCATCGACATGACCGGCTGCAGGACCGAAACGCTGCCGAAGCGGTAGGCAAACAGCATCAAAAGAGCTCCGACTCCGTAAAAGCCGAAGCCGAGGATGATGAGCCCGATCCCGTACACCGCGCCAAGCTTCCACATCAGCTGCCCGACACAGGCGAAAAGGGACGAGCAGAGCATGATCAGTATTCCCTTACGGTTTCTTTTCAGCGATTCCAGCATGCTCAATCGTCCTTTCCGAGCAATCCACGATACGTTGCCCGCATGATCTGATCCACTCTTGAAATGTCATAATCCTTTATCTTTTCCCGGTTATGTTCCCCCATTGCCGGCCATTTTTTTCGTTTTCCCAGCATCGTTTCAATGGCCCGCTGCACCGACGCGGCATCCGGTTCTTCAAAGAATACGCCCCCCTTTTCATCGATGAGGTCGTTATTCCCCCTCGTGTTTCTGCAGACCGCCGGCAGCCCGGCTGCCATCGCCTCCATGAGCGCCACGGGAAGGCCCTCGCGGATCGACGGGAAGCAGAAGAAGTCCACGGCCTTCACGATGTCATAGATATCGCTCCGCTGTCCCAGAAAATGCACTCTTTTGGTTAAGCCCAATTCCTCCACCAGGCTTTTTAATTCTTCCTCCAAGGGCCCGGTCCCGCAAATGAGATAATGCAGCGCCGGTTCCGGGATCGAGCTCATCGCGCGGATCGCCGCGCCGAGGTTTTTCCTGCCGGTAAATTCCGCGACCGAAAGCATGACAAGAGCATCCTCGGGGATCTTAAGCTCCGAAAGAAAGGCGTTTCGTTCATAGCCTGCCTTTTCCATTTTTTTCAGATCGATCCCGACGCCCGGCAGATGCAGGCGGTCTTTCATGTGGAATTTTTCGGTTCTCTGATAGTCCTCGTTATTGATCGTGATCAGAAGATCCGTATATCGGGAGAAATGTTTTTCGACCGGATAAAAGATCCAGTTGTAGAGCGCTCCCCCCTTAACGAACTGAAAACCGTGCGCCGTGTAGACCACGGGGCCGGTCTTCGTTTTATGCGCCGCAAGCCGGCCGTACACTCCCGCCATCGGCATGTGGCAATGCACCATGGAGAACTGCTCTTTTTGCATCAACTCCCGGAGGCGCTTATATTCCTTTACATTGGTCATGGAAAATGGTGATTTTGAGAACGAAAAATGAACCTTCTTCACCTCTCCCTCGGGAAGACGGTCCGGATAGACTTCAAAATTGCCCGCGCACCAGACTTCATACCCCATCTCGCGCAGAATTTTTATATCATTCAGTTCAAAATCCGAGAAAAACTTCCCGTAGGTGCTGACCAGCAGAACCTTTTTCATTTCTCTCCCTCTTTCTTCCCCTCTTTTTATACAGCCTCCCAAGACCGTAAATGTAATGGACCGCAGCCGCGCAGCAAGTGCGCGGTTCGGCGTATTTAGTTTCTCTTTATTCCTGCTTCTTCTCCCTGATCTCCCGGATCGCTTCCTCCGTAAACGCCTCCGTTTTTTCTTTCTGGAACAGCACCTTCAGCGTCATCAGAACGATCTTGATATCGAGGATCAGAGAATAGTTCGCGATATAAACGAGATCGAGCTTCAGCTTATCGTAGGCCGTTGTGTT
>JAEESA010000110.1 GCA_016286115.1 Lachnospiraceae bacterium | reverse complement strand
CAGACCTATGATGAGAATAACAAACCCAGGCTGGACAATGATGATCAGTGGGTGGTTTACGCACAGATCAAAGATAACAGCGGAAATGTTACCTATCTCAGCTCAAAAGGATACAGCATCGATACAACTGCGCCGCTGATCACGCCTTCTCCGGCAAATACCGGCTTCCTGGAAACGGATGCCGCGACAGGGGTCCACAGGTACTACGATTCCGCCTTCGGCTTTGAGGTCGCGGATGACCATCTGAGCACGGTTAAGATCGACAACGTCAGTGTGGCAACAGGCGGCGCTTACAGTATCGACCCGGACGACAGCAGCCATACCATTGTGGCGGAGGATACGGCCGGAAATACCTCTGATTATGTGGTTGAGGTTTATAACTACTATGAGTTGGACGGGGACGCGGCCGATATCAATCTGGTGTATGACGGAACCGCTCATGCCATTGATGTGACGATCCTGAATCAGGATCTTCGGAATTGCACGATCAAATACGCGTTGACGGAAACGGGGCCGTACAAGATCGAAAATCCGAAATTTACCGATGCCTGTTCGGCGACGCCCGTTTACTATCAGGCGACGACGACCGACGGCAGGTATCATAACGTTGTGACCGGGAGCGCTACGGTTGCGATCAAAAAGAAACCGGTCAGGATCCAGCCTGCTCCGATGGAGAAGATATACGGCTCGGCGGATCCGGAATTTACCTTTGAGGTCAGCGGCCTGGTGACCGGCGTGGATACAAAGGAAAGCGTATTTGCCGGGCTGAAGCCCTCCCGCGTTTCCGGTGAGAATGTGGGGCAATACAGTTATACGGTGGGGTCGCTGTCGGGGGCGAAGAATTACGCGCCTTCTATCGCAGCGGACGCCGCACTCTTTACGATCAAACCGAAGTCGCTGAAATCGGCAGATATTTATCTCGATATGGACAAGGTAAAGATCCATACGGGCGAGGAGATCGTGAATGTCCCGGTTCTGCGGGATAAGGAAGTGACGCTGGTCGAGGGGAAGGACTATACCGTGACCGGAAACAGGGAAACGGACTGGAATGAACCCGGAACCTGCTATACGGCCGTGATCACCGGAAAAGGAAACTATTACGGGGAACTGACCTTTGAGTGGCAGATCAAGGACACCTCGCGCGCAGTGGGAGAGATCCGGATCGAGGACAACGTCTGGATGACCTTCCTCAATACCATTACGTTCGGAACCTACTTTAATGAGACAAAGAAAGTCACCATTTATGCCAATGATATCGGCAGCGGCGTGGCCGAGGTGGCTTATCTTGTTCTTCATGCGCCGGTCGAGGGCGGAGAATATGACCGGGTCCGGGCCGTGCTGGACGCGACCGAAGGGTGGATCGTGATCCAGAACGGGGGCAGCTTTTCGATCGACCCGAATGAGGACTATGTGATCTATGCAAGGATCACGGACAACGCGGGAAACAAAACCTATATTTCCAGCGACGGCGTCGTTTTGGATAATATCTTGCCGGAGATCACAGGGATCGAAGACGGCGGACGGTATGCGCATGATGTGGTCTTCAAGATCACGGATGAGCATCTGGAGAAGGTGGAGATCGACGGCGTGGTGCAGGAGATCACGTCTTCCTACAGTCTGAGCGTTGACGGTGCGACACATGAGATCGTCGCGGTGGACAGAGCCGGAAACAGAACGAGCGTGACGATCACCCTGGTCAAACCGCAGGAACAGGAGAAGGTGGAGGAAGAAGTGATCGAAAAGGGCTCGATCACTACGGAAGTGTCCTACGGCCCCGGCGTGCCGGAGATGAATGTGAAGAAGTTCGGCACGGATGTGGCGAAGGACCTTTGCACGCCGGAAGAAATACATGATGTGCGGAAAGAAGGCGCGAATATCGATGTCTATATGGATATCCTGCGGCTTAGCGGAGAGTCTTTGCCGGAGGAGGACCGCATTCTCGTAGAGAAGGCTGCAAAGGAATGGAATAAGAAAGCCAAAGCAGGTCTTTATCTGGACATTTCCCTCTATAAACAGGACGAGACGACGGAAAAGCTGAAGAATACGAACGGGCACATGATCGTGATAGAGATGAAGGTTCCTTCCGAGCTTCGGCCTTCTTCCAAAAAGGTGAGCCGGACGTATTGTGTTTTCCGGGTGCATAACGGGAAGGTAAAAAGGCTTCTGGAAACGAAGTCCTTCAATATGAAATTCAGCAGCGACCGGTTCTCCACTTATGCGCTGGCCTATTATGACACAAAAGACACGCCCGGCGGCGGTGGGGGTGAAAGCGGCGGCGACATTGATGATGGCGGCGGATCCGGTGGTGGTGGATCCGGTGGCGGAGGAGGAGAAACTCCCGCGCCCGGACCGAATCCGGGACCCACTCCGGGACCGACTCCCGGACCTGTACCCGACCCGGCACCGGTACCGGGACCCCAAACTCCGGCACCCGGCGGCCCGCTTGCAGCCGAGATAAAGGATCCGGAGCTGGAAGCGCGGCTGGCGCTTGAAATGGCAGCATTGGCCGGACAGGAAGGCGCGCCGGCACAGGCGGAGGTCATTCAGGGCGAGATCGCGGCAGCGCAATCCGCACCGGCAAACAACGCAGAATTTACAAAACTTACGCACAAGGGAGACCCGAAGTCGCCGAAGACAGCGGACACGAGCAATATGCCGCTGTGGGTGACCGCGGTGATGATCCTCTTTGCCATGTTCCTTCTGATGACGTTGATGGGGAGAAATTTCGGCCTCTTCCCCTATCCGACGAAGGAACACATGAACCGTGTGATCAAACGCATATGCAGCGTAGGAAACCGTCACCGGAGGCTTCGTTATCTCATGTTCTTCATCATCGTGGGATATGTATTCCTCCTCAACATTTACAAACACTTATTCTTTAGCGATGCAGCAAGAAAAACATACGCCAAAGCGTAGAAGCGAGCGCTGGAAGCGCCGCCAGAAACATAGCAGATTATTCCTGTTGATCTACCTGGTCATCTGCGTATTGATCTTTATTCTGGTATGGAAGATCATGGATTACCGCAAAGGCCTGGTGTCCGCGAGCCGATATCACGCGGAGCTGGTCTCTACGGCGCAGATCGTCGAAGAGGATAAGAGAAACGCGAGGGATACAAAGGAACGCGGGCTCCTTTCCGGAACGCTCATCGATGCGGAGATCGAAGCGGAGGAGGAAACGGAGACGGAAGTGCCCGACGGGATCGATTTTGCCGCGTTAAAGGCCATCAATCCGGACGTCTGCGGCTGGCTCGTCCTCCCGGGAACGGAGTTTTCCGAGGTGATCGTGCAGGGGCAGGATAACGAAAAGTACCTGCATGAGCTTTTAGACGGGACGAAGAACCCCTCGGGAACGCTGTTTGAAGATTGTCGCAACAGCGCGGACTTTACGGACCCGATGACGATGATCTACGGGCATAATATGAAGGATGGCTCCATGTTCGGAGATCTGCTTTCCTTCCGGGATACCAAGTACCTGGAGGAGCATCCGAATTTCCTTCTGTACACGCCGCAGGGAACGTATTCCTTGCGCGTGCTGTCGACCCTTACGACGGATGCCTGGGACACGATATACGACCTGAAAAACTGTTTTGGAGAGGACGGGCCGCTGGTGCTCCTGTCCACCTGCTCCTACGAAACACAGGAGGGAAGGTTTGTGGTCGTGACAAAGAGGGAGCTATCCGAAGATATCGATTAGCCTTCCGCACACACGGCAAAATAATTCTTTTCACAATCCTATGCATAGAAAAAACCGGGAACATTTCGTTCCCGGTTCTTATTTTTTCGTTATGCAGTTTTATTAGCCTTCGTCAAAGGAAGGCCCGTTTTCAGTTTCCGCGTATTTGTCAAGGATCAGCTGCTGGATCTTCTGACGGGTATCGGAATTGATGGGGTGGGCGATGTCTCTGTATTCGCCGTCCGAGGCTTTCCGGCTGGGCATGGCAATAAATAAACCCTTGTCTCCCTCGATGACTTTGATGTCATGTACCACGAATTCATCATCGATGGTAATGGACACCACAGCCTTCATCTTTCCTTCTTTCTCTACCTTCCTGACTCGTACATCTGTAATCTGCATTTCAAAAAACCTCCAAAATCTTAAGCGGCACAGCGCTTATAACACATACCTTTCATTTTTTTCAACTACGATCTTGATACCATCCCCGCCGCTATAATAAGTATTCGCTTTCAGGGTGCCCCGGCTTTCAACGATGCAGTTCTCAATATGTGTGTTATCCCCGATGTACACATCGTTTAAGATGATGGAATTCTTAATCACGCAATTCTTTCCCACAAAGACTTTTTTGAAGAGAAGCGAGTTCTCTACCTTGCCGTTTACGATACAGCCGCTGGCGACCAGACTGTTGTGGACGTCTGAGCCGTCGTTGTATTTCGCGGGAGCAAGGTCGTCGATCCGGGAATAGATCTTCGGTTCCTGCTTGAAGAAGAAAGTCCGAACGTCTCTGTCAAGGAAATCCATGTTTGCCTTGTAATAGGAGTCCACGGTAGAGATGTTCGCCCAATATTCATTCAGCTTGTAGCCGTAGATCCGCTTCATGTTCTTATAGCGGATCAGAATATCGGTCACAAAGTCGTTTCTGCCTTCTTCCGCACACCGCTCCAGCATCTCGATGAGCTGCCGGCGCCGGATGACGTATACGCCTGCGGAAATTGTATTCGACTGGGCGACCATGGGCTTTTCTTCAAAGTCAGTAATGCGGGCGTCTTCATTCATTCGGACCACACCGAAGCGGCTGATATCCGCGTGCGGATCCACATCCTTGCAGACCACGGTGATGTCGGCCTTCTTTGCGATATGGAAATCCAGGAGCTTGTTGTAGTCCAGTTTGTAAATGCAGTCCCCGCCGGTAATGATCACATAGGGTTCATGGCTGCGTTTCAGCCAGATCAGGTTCTGATACATGGCATCAGCGGTTCCACGATACCACCAGCTGTTGTCTTCTGTTACTGTAGGGGTCAGGAGGAACAAGCCTCCCTGTTTGCGTCCGAAATCCCACCACTTCGACGAATTCAGATGCTCGTTTAAGGAGCGGGAATTGTATTGGGTAAGTACGGCAACTTTCTTCACATGGGAATTACTCATGTTACTCAGAGCAAAATCTATGCAGCGAAAGTTGCCTCCTACAGGCATGGCGGCGATGGCCCGACTCGCTGAAAGCTCCTGCATCTTACTGTTGTTTCCGCCTGCCAAGATAATTCCTAATGCTTTCATGCGTCTTCTCCTTCCTTCATAATATAGTCGCCGCTTTCCAGCAGCCCGTCCTTGTAGTCGGAAGGTTCTGTAACGCCTGAGATCGCGCAGTTTTTCCCGATGCGGACGTTGTCCGGGATCACCGAACCCTCGCCGATGACGGCAAGATCAGCGTTATAGATCTTTTCATTCAGTTTGCTCTTCGCGAATTCCCCGACACCGATCTGTACGTTGTTCCCGATCTTGCAGCATTCTGCGATGATCGAGTGGCTGACGGAGACGTTGTCTCCGAGATAGGTGTCTTTCATGATGATGGAATCACGAACCACCGTTCCCTTTCCGATGGTCACGCCGGTCCCGATGACGGAATGATGAACCTCTCCGTACACCTCCGTGCCCTCGCCGATGATGCTTCGCTCCACAACGGCGTTGGGGGAAAGATACTGGGGCTCGATGTTGTTGCTCTGCGTATAGACCTTCCAGTATTCTTCGTACAGATTGAATTCCGGGATCAGATCCACGAGCTCCATATTGGCTTCCCAATAGGAAGAAAGGGTTCCGACATCTTTCCAGTATCCGGTGAATTCATAAGCGAAAAGCCGCTGTCCTTTGTCATGGCAATAGGGGATGATGTGTTTCCCGAAGTCAAGCCCCGACTGGTTCTTCAACGCAAGGAGCGCATCCTTCAAAACGGGCCATGTGAAAATGTAAATTCCCATGGACGCCAGATTGCTCCGAGGTTTTTCCGGCTTTTCTTCAAATTCGTTGATCCTGTGCTCCGAATCGGCGATCATGATACCGAAGCGGCTGGCTTCTTCCATGGGTACCGGCATGACCGCGATCGTCACATCGGCTTTGTTGTCCTTGTGGAAGTCCAGCATGGACTCATAATCCATCTTGTAGATATGGTCGCCGGAAAGGATCAGAACATAGTCCGGATCATAACTCTCCATATAACGAAGGTTCTGGTAGATCGCATTGGCGGTACCGGTATACCAGTCCGTGTTTTCGATGCTCTCGTAGGGAGGAAGCACCATAACGCCGCCGTTGTTGCGGTCCAGATCCCACGGCATACCGATGCCGATATGGGAGTTGAGCCGGAGAGGCTGATACTGCGTCAGGACGCCGACCGTATCCACGCCTGAGTTGATGCAGTTACTTAAGGGGAAGTCGATGATACGATATTTTCCGCCGAAGGAAACTGCAGGTTTTGCCACATCTTCCGTCAGAACGCCGAGCCGGCTACCCTGGCCGCCCGCCAGAAGCATGGCAATCATCTCTTTTTTGCCCATCGTAATCTCCTTGATCAAGTAAAACTTTAAAAGCAAAAAATCACTTTGACATATTATATCATGGTGGTTCACGGAAGTGCAACAATTTGTAAAATTTCTTTTCCGAAACTGTCGGCTCTTTCCAACACTTTGCACAAAAAACAGCAAAAAGGAAGAAAAAAAACCAGCATTTGCGTTCGGGGATAGGATTTTATATAATGATAATGATCAGATGAGTTTTATATAGGAAAGGAAACGATCAATGGATATAAAAATCGAGTTTTCCCGCCCCATGGCCGTGCATTTTATAGGGATCGGAGGGGTCAGCATGAGCGGTCTGGCCGAGATCCTTCTCTTTGAGGGCTTTACCGTCAGCGGGTCGGACCGGACGGAATCCGACCTCCTTGATACGCTGCGTGAGAAGGGCGCGGTGATCCGTACGCCACAGGCGGCTGAAAACATACCGGAGCAGACCGAGCTCGTGGTCTATACGGCGGCGATCTCGCCGGACAACCCGGAATTTGTGGCCGCGCAGGAAAGAAATCTGCCCATGATGAGCAGGGCGGATCTTCTGGGGCAGATCATGGCGCATTATGACGGGTCGGTAGCGGTGTCCGGAACCCATGGGAAGACCACGACCTCGTCCATGATCACGGAGGTCCTCATGGCGGCCGGCATGGACCCGACAGTGACGATCGGCGGGATGCTCTCCTCGATCGGCGGGAATATCCGGGTGGGGCAGTCCCCCTGCTTTGTGGCGGAGGCCTGTGAATACACAAACAGTTTCCTGTCCTTTTTCCCGAAATACACGATCATTACTAATATAGAAGCGGAACATCTGGACTTTTTTAAGGATCTGGCGGATGTAAGGAACTCCTTCCACCGGTTCGCGGGGAATACGAAGGCGGACGGAACGGTCGTGATCAACGCGGAGATCCCGGATTTTAAGGAGATCACAGAGGGGATATCGGCGAAAACCGTGAGTTACGGGATCAACGACGGCGATTACCACGCCAGGGAGATCAAATTTGACGAATTCGGACGTGCCACCTTTACGGCGCTTCGAAAGGAAGAGGAGATCGGGAGCTTTACCCTCGGCGTGCCGGGGCTCCACAATGTCAGCAACGCGATGGCAGTGATCGCGCTTTCCGATATCATGGGCGCGGACGCATCGGCGATGAAAGAGGGCCTGCTTTCTTTCCATGGCGCGGACAGGCGGTTCCAGATCAAGGGCAAAACCTGCGGCGTCACGGTCGTAGACGACTATGCGCATCATCCCACGGAGATCGCCGCCACCATCAGCGCGGCCAGGCTGATCCCGCATCACCGGCTGGTGATCGCGTTCCAGCCGCATACCTACTCCCGGACAAAAGCGTTTCTGAAGGAGTTCGCGGATGTCCTTTCCAAGGCGGATCTGGTGGTGCTTTCGGATATCTACGCGGCCAGGGAGAAGAATACGATCGGGATCACTTCGAAGGAGCTGCTTCCGCTCCTTGAAGAACGGGGAACGGAATGCTACTATTTCCCCTCGTTTGAAGAAATTGAAAAATTTTTATTAAAAAAATGTATGAACAATGATCTGTTGATAACTATGGGGGCCGGAGATATATACAAAGTAGGCGAAAATCTTCTCGGGAAGGGATGACTTATCCACAAAATCCACATTTAATTCCGGGTAACGGGGAAAAGGGTGTGGATTTTTGTTTTCGCAAAAGAAAACTAAATTTTTCGTTTTTGCATTCAAAGCACAAGACTTTTATATGGAATGAGTGAAGGCTGAGGATATTTTATCCACGTTATCCACAGAATCCACAATAGCCCAAACCCGCTGAGCAAGGGGATTTTCGGGCTTTTCGGATGAAGGATTATGTGCTATACTGACATTCGCTTGAGAGATGGGAGACTGTTTTTCGGGCGTAACGAGGGGACGAGAGGATAAACAGGATAGTTATGGGGATTCGTTTGGGGAATGATTCTTCCGATTCGGCGACGAGAGTGCCGAATGTTTTTATTGATGAATATATGGGTGATGCCAACGGAGAGTATGTGAAGATATATCTCTATCTTCTCCGCTGCATGAGTTCAAGGGAGGAGACCGTCTCCATAACCCGTATGGCCGATAAGTTTGACCATACGGAAAAAGACGTGAAGAGGGCTCTTTTATATTGGGAAAAAGTCAAACTCCTGCGGCTCGAGCTGGATGAGGATGAGAGGATCATCGGCATTACGCTTCTGGATACCGATACGCCGGTCCGGCATAAGAAGAAAGCGGACAGCGTGGCGCTGCGGAGAGACCGGAAGAACGAGATCAAAGAGGCGGACCAGCCGGACGAGCGTCCTTATTATTCCAAGGACGATATTACGCGGTTCGGCAGGCAGGAAGCGTTTCAGGAGCTCGTTTTTGTGGCGGAGAGCCTTTTTGGGAGGACGCTGAGCAAAACGGATCTGAACACGATCCTCTATTGGTATGACCAGCTCGGCCTGTCCTGTGATCTGATCGAGTATCTGATCGAATACTGCGCGGAAAACGGGCATAAAAGCATCCACTACATGGACAAGGTGGCGCTGGCCTGGAAGGAAAAGGGAATCTCGGAGGTGACGGAAGCCCGCGACGAGACCCGCAGCCACAGCCAATTGTATAACCGTGTGGTCAAGGCATTTGGGATAACGAACCGCGGACTGGCCGAGTCGGAGCTGGCTTTCCTGGAAAGATGGAAGAAGGAGTACGGGTTTTCGGAGGAGATCATTCTGGAAGCCTGCAAACGTACTATTTCCGCTATTTCCCGGGCGGATTTCAAGTATGCGGACGGGATCCTCTCCCGCTGGAAGGAGAAAGAGGTCTCCACGATGGAGGAGATCAGGGTTTTAGATCAGGAGCACTTTGAAAAGAGCAAGAAATCAAGGGCGCAGGCAGCAGACGGGAATCGGACGCAGCCCGCTCCCGCCAAGAGGGGTTACAATTTCCAGTCCCAGCATACCTATGACTATGCGATGCTGGAAGAGCAGTATAAACAGAAGCTCCTGAAGAAGGTGGATGATTAAATGGCGCTTACCGCAGAACAATATAACAGCATCATGCGGGAGTATGAGCTGAAGCGCGCTTACGACAGGGATGCCGCAAAAAAGAGGCAGGAAGAGATCTATGGCCGGCATCCGAGACTTATCGAACTGGAGAACGAGGCGCGTTCGCTCTCCCTTCGTCGGGCGGAGTTACTTCTTTATAATAATGGAGACGGCGAAGAGGAAAAAGAAAAGCTTCAGGCTCTTTATAAAGAAAAAGAGGAGATTCTTGAGAAAGAGGGGGTTTATGATGAGGATTACACCCCTTCTTACTATTGTCCGGACTGCAAGGACACCGGCTTTATCGGCACGCAAAAATGCCACTGCTTCCGCCAGGCGGAGATCGATCTGATCTATAAGCAGTCCACGCTGAAAAGGGTGTTGGAAAGGGAGAATTTCGATCATTTCTCGCTGGAGTGCTATTCCGACCGGCCGATCAATG
>JAEESA010000109.1 GCA_016286115.1 Lachnospiraceae bacterium | reverse complement strand
CGTTGGAAACCGGGTCGAGGCGGCGGGCGTGATCAGCGATGCTAAGAGCTATGTCGAGTACCTCATTTCGCACGGAGAGAACGACCACCTCGAAACAGGAAGCTTTTCGGTCCCGGTGGGCGCGGATTTCAAGACGATCACCGAGATCCTGACGACAAATGAATATGAGCGGAGGAACCGCTGAAAAGGAAGATAAAGGTCTGAATCAATTTTTGCTTGCATTCGGGCCTTTTTTTTGCTATTATTCAAAAGTCGCAGTGTGTGCGGCAAAACTTATCATTCACCTGTGTTTATACTCGGAAGCGGGTGCCGGAAACGGTTTTTCCGAGAATGTGCGCAGGGAAGCATAACCTACAGGAGGTAGAAAAATGAGTGTTATTTCCATGAAACAGCTTCTCGAAGCCGGTGTCCATTTCGGACATCAGACCAGAAGGTGGAACCCGAAGATGGCTCCTTACATCTACACGGAGCGCAACGGGATCCATATCATCGACCTGCAGAAGTCCGTCGGGATGGTGGACGATGCCTATCGCGCCGTATTTGATGTGGTAGCGGACGGCGGCACGATCCTTTTTGTCGGGACCAAAAAGCAGGCGCAGGACGCGATCCGTCAGGAAGCAGAGCGTTGCGGCATGTATTATGTAAACGAGCGCTGGCTCGGCGGCATGCTGACGAACTTCAAGACGATCCGCAGCCGTGTGGAGAGACTGAAGACGATCGAGAAGATGGAACGTGACGGCACCTTTGATGTGCTGCCGAAGAAGGAAGTTATCCAGCTGAAGAAGGAACAGGAGAAGCTGGAGAGGAACCTTGGCGGGATCAAGGAGATGAAGCGTCTTCCGGATGCGATCTTCATCGTGGACCCGAAGAAGGAAAGGATCTGTGTACAGGAAGCGCACGCTCTCGGCATTCCGCTGATCGGTATTTCCGATACGAACTGTGATCCGGAGGAACTTGACTTTGTGATCCCCGGAAACGACGACGCGATCCGTGCCGTGAAGCTTATTGTTTCGACAATGGCGGATGCGGTTGTGGAAGCAAACCAGGGTCTCGAAGAGATCGCAGCAAGACAGGAAGCGGAAGCCGCCGGTGAGGAGGCTTACGAAGAGAGCGACGAAGGAGCAAAGGAGGAGTAAGATGGCGAACATTACAGCCGGAATGGTAAAAGACCTGCGCGAAATGACCGGCGCGGGCATGATGGATTGCAAGAAGGCCCTGACGGAAACCGACGGGGATATGGATAAGGCCGTTGAATATCTGAAGGAGCACGGCCAGGCCAAGGCGGAGAAGAAGGCTTCCCGCATCGCGGCGGAAGGCGTCAGCATCACCTTCGAGAAGGATGATAAGACCGCCAGTGTTGTGGAAGTGAATTCCGAGACAGACTTTGTGGCCAAGAACGAGCAGTTCCAGGATTTTGTCAAGGCAGTCGCAGAGCAGGCCGCTTCGACGGATGCGAAGGACGTAGATGCGCTTCTGAATGAGAAGTGGATCCTTGATCAGAGCAAGACCGTACAGGAAGCCCTGGTTGAGAAGATCGCTACGATCGGCGAGAACTTAAAGATCCGCAGATTTGAGAAGGTTGTTGCGGAGAATGGCTGTGTGGTGACCTATGTACACGGCGGCGGCCGGATCAGCGTTGTTGTGGAAGCGGAGACGAATGCGGATGCTTCTGCTGTAAAGGAAGCGCTGAAAAACATCGCGATGCAGATCGCATCGATGAGTCCGAAGTATGTGGATCGGAGCGAAGTGTCGGAAGAGTACATTGCGAAGGAGAAGGAGACACTGCGCGCGCAGATCATGAACGATCCCAAGGAAAGCCAGAAGCCGGAGAAGGTGATCAACGGCATGATCGAAGGCCGTGTCAGCAAGGAACTCAAGGAGATCTGCCTGCTGGATCAGGTCTATGTCAAGGCCGAAGACGGAAAGCAGACTGTCGCCAAGTATCTGGAGCAGGTCGGGAAAGAAGCCGGCAGCCCCGTATCCATCAAGCGTTTTGTCCGTTTCGAGACAGGCGAAGGACTGGAAAAGAAGAACGAGGACTTTGCGGCGGAAGTGGCTGCACAGCTCTAAGAAAAACGACAAAAAACAGAAGGGGGATTGTCGGCGACAATTCCCCTTATTTTTTCCAAAAAAAATTATAGTAAGCATTAGAAAATTGTGGTATAATGCTTTCGTTATTTAACGGTTTGGAGGAGCCAGTGGATAATGAAACGAATTTAACCGATCGGCTTGAACGTAAAAACCGTGTAAAACGGATCAAGAAAACCATCATCACCATCATCGTCGTCTGGTTTTTCGGCTCGGTGATCATGCTGTGTTTTCTTTTCGTAAAAGTCCTGCAGCTCCAGAAACAGGTCAGCATCCTGGCATTGAATCAGGATGAGATCACGCGTATCCTGGAAGACTACGAAAATTCGCTGGCGCTTCAGGAGCAGGTGGAGCAAGCGGAAGTCGGGAATGAAACCGCGAACAGCTTTTACGCGCCGACCGTGGAAACAGCGGCCTATGATGATGAAAATCTTGCCGGACCGGAGGATCGCCATAAGGTTTATCTGACATTTGATGACAGTCCGAGCCAGAATACGGAAAAGATCCTGGATATTCTGGATAAGTATGGAGTGAAAGCCACATTCTTCGTGGTCGGCAGGGAAGATGAAGACTCGAAGGAAGCGTACCGTAGGATCGTGGAGGAAGGGCATACGCTCGGAATGCACAGCTTCTCACATAAGTACAGCACGATCTACCATTCGGCAAAGGATTTCGCAAAGGATTTCCACCGTCTGCAGGATCTCTTAAAAGAGGAGACCGGTGTGGAGGCAAAGTTCTATCGCTTCCCCGGCAGCAGCTCCAACCAGATCAGCGATACGGACATGGCTGAGTTCCTTCAGTTTTTGGAGGACGAAGACGTTACATGGTTTGACTGGAACGTATCCAGCGGGGACGCCACGACCCAGACATATACGGCGGAAGAGATCGTGGAAAACGTGACCAGGGATGTGGTCAAATACAAGACCTCGGTGGTGCTGCTCCATGACTCGGATGCGAAAAATCCCACGGTGGACGCGCTGGGACCGCTGATCGAAGCGCTTCTTGCAATGGACTGTGAGATCTGTCCCATCGACGGATCCACGTATCCGGTGCAATACGCAAAGCTGACGGAAGAGCAGGAAACAACAGAAGTACAGGAAACAACAGAAGTACAGGAAACAGAAGAACAGTTATTAACGAACAATCAATAAACGGAGGTATGGGAAATGAGTTTTTTCAAGGATTTCAAGGAGGATCTTTCACAGGCAGTTGACGAGCTGATGCCGGGTTCAGACCGGGATCTTGCGGAAACGTATGACGAGCAGGCAGCGCCTGCGAAAAAGGCAGCACAGCCACCGCAGGAAGAGTTGAACGAGCTGGATGCGCTGCTTGAAAAGGTTGAGCCCCAGCAGAGCGCAGCCGGCGGCGTAGACGAAAAGAGATCATTTTTCCAGACTTTGACGGCACCGGAACCGGTGGCAGCGCCGCAGCATCCGAAGACCGCAGATTACATTCAGCAGCAGGCAACGCCGATCGTTCCCGCGCAGGAACAGATCATACCGGATCGTCTTCCCGCTTCGGATGAGACCACGGTCATCACCGCAGGAACCGCGATCCATGGCGATATCGAAAGCACAGGCTCTCTGGAGATCTGTGGCAGCGTAGAAGGAAATGTGAGCTGCCGCGGCAAACTGACCGTGACAGGAGCGATCACCGGAAACAGCAGCGCAGAGGAAGTGTTCGCAGACTCCGCGCATATCTCCGGCGAGATCATCAGCAACGGAACCGTAAAGATCGGCCTTGGCTCCGTGATCACAGGAAACGTTACCGCGAATTCCGCTGTTGTAGCCGGCGCGATCAAGGGTGACATCGATGTTCACGGCCCCGTGGTCGTTGACACATCGGCAGTCGTCATGGGCAATATCAAGTCCCGCTCTGTACAGATCAACAACGGCGCAGTCATCGAGGGCTTCTGCTCACAGTCTTATGCTGAGATCGACGTAGAAGGCCTGTTCGGAACCAGGAAATAAAATATGAAGAGGATCCTCTTAAAGCTGTCGGGGGAGGCCCTGGCAGGAGAAAAGGGAACAGGGTTTGACCTTGCCACGGTAGAGAAGGTGGCGGGCCAGATCGCGAAACTGCATGAAAAGGGAATTGAAACCGGCATTGTGATCGGCGGCGGAAATTTCTGGAGAGGCCGCAGCGGGACCGAGATCGACCGGACCAAATCGGATCAGATCGGAATGCTCGCGACCATCATGAACTGCATCTATGTATCGGATGTGGTGCGCTCACACGGGATCATCACCTCGGTGCTGACGCCGTTTGAGTGCGGAAGCTTTACCAAGCTGTTTTCCAAGGACCGGGTCAATAAATACTTTTCCAAAGGCATCATCGCATTTTTCGCCGGCGGAACAGGCCATCCTTACTTTTCGACCGATACGGGCGCGGTCTTACGCGCGGCGGAGATCGAAGCGGATGCGCTGCTCCTTGCAAAGGCGATAGACGGGGTTTATTCGGCGGATCCGAAGGACGACCCGCAGGCCATCCGCTATGACCGGATCTCGCTTGACGAGGTGATCGAGAAGGACCTGCGTGTGGTGGATATGACGGCCGCGATCATGGCGAAGGAAAACCACTTATCCATGAGAGTGTTCGCTTTGCAGGAAGAGGACAGCATCCTGAAAGCAGTAGAAGGAGATTTTAACGGAACGATCGTTACAGCATAAGGATCGTATGGGGGAAAACATGAACGAGAGATTGAATGTTTACGAAGAGAAAATGAAAAAGACCATGGCGAATCTCAGCGACGAGTTCGGCTCGATCCGCGCAGGACGCGCAAACCCGCATGTTCTGGACAGGATCCGCGTGGATTATTACGGAACGCCGACGCCGATCCAGCAGGTGGCGAACGTGAGCGTACCGGAGCCGCGGCTGATCCAGATCGCTCCCTGGGAACCGAATATGGTAAAAGAGATCGAGCGCGCGATCCAGACCTCCGATATCGGCATCAATCCGACCAACGACGGAAAGATGATCCGGCTGTCGTTCCCGGAGCTCACCGAGGAACGCCGTAAGGAACTGGCGAAGGACGTGAAGAAAAAGGGAGAGAATGCAAAGGTGGCTCTTCGAAACATCCGCCGGGACGGGATCGACCAGTTCAAGAAGCTTTCGAAGCAGGAGGATATTTCCGAGGATCAGATCAAGGATCTGGAGGACGAGATCCAGAAGCTGACGGATAAGTATGTTTCGGAAGTGGATAAGGCTGTGGAAGAGAAGACCAAGGAAGTTATGACGGTATAAAATGGCGCCCCGATTCGTCGGGGTGCTTTTCCGTTTTGACTTTACCCGGACGGATCCGCATTGCAAGACATTATCGACCGCAGAGCAGGGGGCACTTGCAAGCCGGATCCTGGTATTGACAAAATAAAAGGATATCTACATGGAAAAGAAACGTGTGATCATAAAGATCGGCTCCTCGTCCCTCCAGATCGAGGGGAGCGGAGCCATGAACTATCATAAGATCGAGGGGCTGGTGAGGGAACTCTGTGATCTGAAAAACAGGGGCTGCGATGTTTGCCTGGTGAGCTCGGGTGCCATTGCGGCAGGGAGAAATTCGATCGGGATGAAGCATCGTCCCGAGAAGATGTCGGAAAAGCAGGCGCTCGCGGCGATCGGGCAGGCGAAGCTCATGATGACGTATCAACGCATGTTTAAGGAATATGACTGCGTGGCGGCGCAGGTGCTGATGACGAAGAACACGATCCTGGATGACGTATCGCGGAAGAACGCGCAGAATACCTTTGAGGAGCTCTTTAATATGGGGGTGATCCCGGTCGTGAACGTGAACGACACGATCTCTACCTATGAGATCCAGTTCGGGGATAACGACACGCTCTCGGCGATGGTGGCAAGCCTTACGGGGGCGGATCTTCTGATCCTGCTGTCCGACATCGAGGGGCTGTACACCGACGATCCGAGGCAGAACCCCGACGCGAGGCTGGTGCGCACCGTGCTGGCGCTGGATGAAAATCTGTACATGATGGCGAAGGAATCGACGGGGTCTGATGTGGGAACGGGCGGCATGGCGACAAAGCTGCAGGCCGCGAAGATCGCGACGCTTTCGGGCGCGGACATGATCATCGCGAGCGGCCGCGACGTGGGGATCTTACACGACATCTTTGAGGACCGGTATGAGGGAACCCTTTTTATGGCGAAGAAGGATGAGGACTTTTATATTCAGGATTATCTCCGGGAGATGAATACATGAAAAAGAAAGAGGAAGTCAGAGAGTTCTACCGTGAAAAGAGGGCGGCGATCCCGAAAGAGGACCGCGTGCTGCAGTCCATTGACATGTGCAGGATGCTGAGCCTTTGGGACGTGCTGCACAGCGCTTACGGGATCTGCTCTTACATGGCGATCAATGAAGAGGTGACGCTGCTCCGGCTCATGGATATTCTGATGGGCGAGAGGATCCCGTTCGCGTTTCCGCGCGTGAATGGGGATCAGATGGAGTTTATCGAGTACAATGATAACCTGGACTTTGAAAAGAGCGCATTCGGGATCCAGGAGCCCGTGGGCGGCAGGCCGATCACCTGGGAAAAGGCCGTGGTGCTCGTGCCGGGGATCGCGTTTGACCTGAAAGGGAACCGCCTCGGCTATGGAAAAGGGTATTATGACCGCTTCCTGAAGGAGCATCCGAATTATCTTGCCGTTGGCGTCTGCTTCATGGAGCAGGTGTCGGAAGAGGAGCTGCCCTGTGATAAAGAGGATGTGAAAATGAGCTATCTGGCGCTGCCGGATCGGGTGATACGGATATGAATATGCATGAGGAAAAGGATGCGCTGTACCGGTGCATTGAAGAAGGCGCAAAAGAGATCAAACGGCTCTCCGCTCAAAAGGGAGAGCCCTTTACTTTCTGTGTCGTGACCTTCGGCTGCCAGATGAACGCCAGGGACTCGGAAAAACTGAAGGGCGTGCTGCTTTCCATGGGCTGTGTGGAGACAGAGAGTGAGGACGCCGACATCTGTGTCTACAACACCTGCACAGTGCGGGAAAACGCGAATAACAAGGTCTACGGGCGTCTTGGCCTGCTGAAGAAATATAAGGAAAAGAACCCGCTCATGAAGATCGCGCTGTGCGGCTGCATGATGCAGGAAGAGGAGGTCGTGCGCACACTGAAAGAAAGCTACCCCTTTGTGGACCTTATTTTCGGAACGCATAACCTTTACCGCTTTCCGGCGCTGCTCCTTCCGGTTTTAAGGGATGACGAAAAGGTCACGGAGCTCTGGGATAAGGCGGAAGGCTCGGTAGAGGATTTACCGATCCGGCGCACTTACTCCTTCAAATCCGGCGTGAACATCATGTTCGGCTGCAATAATTTCTGCAGCTACTGCATCGTCCCTTATGTGAGGGGGCGGGAGCGAAGCCGCGAGCCGGAAGAGATCCTGACGGAGATCAAAGCGCTGGCAAAGGACGGCGTGAAGGAGATCATGCTCCTGGGGCAAAATGTGAACTCCTATGGGCGGGGGGTAAAGTCCGCCTGCACGTTCCCAGAGCTTCTTTCGGAAGCGGCAAAGGTGGAGGGGATCGAGCGGGTCCGCTTTATGACAAGCCACCCGAAGGACCTGTCGGACGAACTCATTGAAGCGATGGCAAATAGTCCGAAGGTCTGCCGGCACCTGCATCTTCCGCTGCAGTCGGGGAGCGACCGGCTCCTTGAACTCATGAACCGGCATTATACGAAAGCGCAGTATCTTTCGCTCGTGGAAAGGCTGCGGGAACGCATTCCCGATATTGCCCTGACGACGGACCTTATCGTCGGGTTTCCGGGCGAGACGGAAGAGGATTTTTCGGAAACGCTGGACGTAGTGAAGCGGGTTGTCTTTGATAACGCCTTCACGTTTCAATATTCGCCGCGCCGGAAGACGCCGGCGGAAAAGCTGCCGGGGCGGCTTTCGGAGGAGGTCATGCGGGACCGTTTTGACCGGCTGCTAGCCCTCGTGAAGGAGGGTGCGGCTGCGCAGGCGAAGAAAAAGGAAGGTCAGACAGAAGAGGTGCTTGTGGAAAGCATCAACCGCCAGGATGAAACGCTCCTTACCGGGCGGCTTTCCAATAATACGCTGGTGCATTTCAAGGGAGAACCGGCTTTGATCGGCCAGGTCGTTTCGGTCCGCCTTGATAAAAGCATGGGCTTTTACTATCTCGGAGAAATGGTATGAAGGGGTTGAATAAGGATAAGGAAAAGGATAAGCGTTTTGGCATAAAAGACCTCAAGTTTTTTGCGCTGCTGGCGCTGGTACTCGGCCTGCTTTTTCTGGTCCGGAGCGTTTTCTTCCATACGCCGGGAGGCAAAGTGACGATCGAAGTGGACGGCAAAACGATGGGGACCTGGTCTTTACATAAGAATCTGGAGATCCCGATCCGCAATAAGGACGGCGTTCTTACGAACCGCCTTCAGATCAAGGACGGGAAGGCGAAGATGATAGAAGCCGACTGCCCGGACCATCTGTGCATGAATCAGAACGCGATCAGCAAGGATGGAGAGACCATAGTCTGCCTGCCCAATAAGGTCGTGGTCACGGTGATCGCAGATAAGGAGAAGGAGCTGGATGCAGTCACGGGATAAGAAAAAAAAGGGCCCGGCGCATGTGGCGATCCTCGGGATCCTTCTTGCGCTGGCGCTGATCCTTGGTTATGTCGAATCTCTGCTGCCGCTGCCTTTTGGTGTGCCCGGCATGAAGATCGGCCTTTCCAACCTGATCGTCCTATTCGCGCTGTACCGTTACGGCTGGCTGGAAGCAGGGAGCTTATCCTTAGCGAAGATCACTCTGTCCTGCCTTCTTTTTTCCGGCGGCATGGCGTTTCTCTACAGCCTCGCAGGAGGCGCATGCAGCTTCTTTGGAATGGTCCTGCTGAAAAAAACAGGACGTTTCGGCGTTCTCCCCGTCAGCACGATCGGCGGGGTCTTACATAATCTCGGGCAGCTTCTCGTTGCCTTTCTTTTTATCCCCAGCTTTAACCTGTTATATTACCTTCCCATATTGCTTCTTTTCGGTGCCGCGGCAGGCTTCGTCGTCGGCCTGATCACGCAGGAGCTTTTGATCCGCCTGCCAAAACGCAATTGACTTCATGCCCCAAAATAGAAAAATCTTGCGTTTAGCCCGTTCCGCGAATAAAATATAAAAATGGGGAAACGCGGATTAAAGCGTTTCTCGCGCAAAATTCGCAGCGCGCAAGCGCTTTTCTCTGCGAATTTCTGCGCATCAACGCGAAGCGGCTAAGAAAACGAGGGCTTATCATCGTTTCCTTAGAATAATGATGCGAGAGGGATCAATATCGTGAACGAACATACTTCACAGACTGACCGGACGCATAATATATTACTTGCAATCATATCTGTTTCTACTGCCGGCGCGTTAATAGAAAGCATTACCCAGGGCTGGGAATTCTGGGTGCCGCCGCTCATCATCTGCGGCCTCATCGCCTGTTGGGCTCTGCATGTTACGCATTACGGGAAAAGCGAATTCCGCGAAACCAATTATCTGATCTTTTCCATGCTTGTTTCCTTTTATCACGGTGTACATGAGACCAGCTTTTTTGACGTGGCGGTAGTCACGGCTCTTTTGATGTGCACAATGACTTTGCTGCGGCGAAAAGCGTTTTTGCTGCTGCCGCTTTTGGAGTTTTATGCGCTTCTCGCGATCCAGACCGTCTGGGCGGTTATCTCCGGAAATACGGTCTTTGACGCGCTTGTGATCTCGAGGATCGTTTTGCATGTCGTTGCCGTGTCCGCGATCTATAAGGTGCTGTGCGAGGTGATCAAAAGCAGCCGCCGCGCCTATGAGGAGCTGGAAAAATGGAGCGAGGAACGTAAGTCCGACCGGACGCAGATGGAGGACTTCCTCGTGAATATCTCGCATGAACTGCGTACGCCCGTGAACGTCATCAACGGGATGTCTCTGATGATCCTAAAAAAGGAGGACAGAGAGGACGTGGTCAGCATCCGCGACGCGGGCGTACGGCTTTCCCGGCAGCTCGAGGATATCCAGGATTACAGCGAGATC
>JAEESA010000108.1 GCA_016286115.1 Lachnospiraceae bacterium | reverse complement strand
AGCTAGAGAACGCAAAGAACGCAGAAGAAGCCAAGAAGATCCTCAAGGACACAGGCGTGGAACTGTCGGATACAGAGATGGATCAGATCGCTGGAGGAATGTACGAGAGATCGCCTGAATGGGCGCATGTGTGATACGAAGGAGGAAACATCATGAAACTTACAGAAGAACTGAAGGATAAGGTCGATAAGACCAAAACGAAAGAAGAAGCAAAGCAGACAATCGAAAACGCCGGTATGATCCTTGACGATGCTGAACTGGATCAGGTGGCGGGCGGCTTTAATGGATATGAAATATGTGAACGCTGTGGATGTTATGTGATCAACGGACGCTGTAATTGTCCGGCTGACGGCTATAGAGAGCCCTGGGGCAAGGGTTGACTTCCAGCGTGGCTGGGTATGAAGCAATCCTTGGATGATGGCTCTATGGATGTGTCCAAGCACAGAAGGAGGGAACATTATGCAACTCACAGGAGAACTGAAAGAGAAGGTCGAGAAGGCCGAAACGAAAGAAGAAGCAAAGTAGACAATCGAAAACGCCGGTATGTTCTTAAGTGACGAAGATGAGGATAAGGTTGAAAAGGCTGAGACTAAGGAAGAAGCAAAGAAGGTTATTGAGGACGCTGGCATGATTCTTGATGATGCGGAGCTGGATAAGGTGGCGGGTGGGAGCGTCATCCCTTCCTTACCGGGCAGCAGGCCAGCGGACCTATAACGATCCAGAACTCGGATCAGACAGCGGCCCTCCTCTGACGAGTATGTTGGGGGAGGGATTTCTTTTACCCCTGTGGCGGGACACTGAACTTGTCGTAAACGGGACATGATGATTTACAGAAATGCCCTTTTCACAAAGCCTTGCAAATGGCCTTATTTTATTGCCTCGAAAACAGAACTGGTGTTCCTAAAGTTTTCTCTCAATATCCCGAAAATCGGTTTCGTCTCGGGATGTTCAAAATGTCGTAAACGGGACATAAAATCTCCCGAAGAATATCATCTCCGGGAGACTGGCAAAACGCTGAAATTTCAAGGAATATTGAGGCTTTCTTCTACTTGAGATAACCATTATTCCGTGATAGAATTTTCATGTAACAGAAGTAGTGGCAGTCTACTTTGTTACTTTAAACTTAAGGGCTCCACGAAGGTTGCTCTTATTGATGGTAGCGGTCTTCAAATCGCTGAGGATGACCGGCTTATATGGCCGGTTATTTTCATCCTCTTGACCATCAACAAAATACTTCTTAAGTTCTTCAGGATATCCACGTGCAAGATGTCAAGCGGAATACTGCAACACTGGTCATCGATATCGTATACAGAAAAAGATGAGAAATTAAAACGGGACATTGACCCGATTACGACAGGTTGGATGTCCCGCCACAGTTCGCAGCATGGAGTGGAGAAACCTCATTATTGAATGCCTGCAGAGCGGACAGTCCAAAACTGAATGGTGTAAAGTCAGGGGAATCAGCACCAGACAATTCTATTACTGGCAAAAAATCATACGGGAAGAGGAACTCGCTCTTATTGACCAAAATAATCTGCCAAACATGTTTCCCGCTGTGACTGCCACCAATAGTACCGACTTAGCTGGATCTGATTTCTATGAAATCCCTGCTGAAGTATCTGATCAGATAATATCAGCTCCGACAATACCGAATAGTGGATCCGTGAAGCCAATGTATATTTCTATCTTCGATACCTGTTTGAAAAAATGCCTGCTCATATGAACGAAAAAGATCGCTCATTTCTTGCGGACATGATGCCCTGGTCAGCAACCTATAAAAGGTACGAAGTCATCGCAAAAGAAAAGATGATGCAGATCCCCACATTCTTCAATGATCCACCGCCAAAGTATGTGCCGGCATCAAGCGGCCCGCCTCGTTCTGATCTGTCAAAAGAACCACCTTCCTTCACTCTGGTGTCATAACAGCCGGAGCAGTTAGTGTGCTTTGTTCCAAAAAGGATATCTTTTTTTGAAGTGACTGCGAAAAAGGATATCCTTTTCTGAACTGTGTGTAAAAACCGAAAGCCCTTACGGAATCAAGTATAACGGATCCCGGAAGGGCTTTCTATAACACTTTCTATTTGGTGTTTACAGTGAAAAAGGTGATGAAAGCGATTTAGTAAGGTGATGTGGAATGACAATACACTGAAAAGGAGTACGGACTTCCGTACTCCTAACTCGGGGTGACAGGACTCGAACAGAGCAGTTTATTGCTCATACGGAGCAGGTTTTCATTACAGTAAAATGATCTGAGGAAGTAGTATACTTTTGTCTTACAGATGAAAAAAGCACCGGAAGTGTTGAAATTCCGGTGCTTTTCTTTACTATAGTTTCTGCTATGCGGGCTGAACATACTCCCAAATAAAAATCTGGATCTGGAAAATACATCCTTTGCTGTGCCCGAAGGCGCAAGTATCAAAAAAACATGCTGTTTGACCACATTATGAGCATCAGGGAAATGATCTCTCCCGCGATAATTACAGATATTGAGGTGGTGCTCGCAATACTGTTTAATTCCTGTGTGTCCTCTCCGTAAACTTCCGCCACAAGCATTGCAGCAAACATAAGCCTTTGTGCCGGACCAATACTCCAGTTGCCAAAGCCCTTGTTCTTCATAAGGAATACTGATGCTTCGGAAATCTCACTCACCAGTGTGCCAGTATCTAATTTCAGATTTGTAAGAACACCGAGCGAAGCGAACTCATGATCCTTTCCGTACCTCTCTCCCTGTTCTTTCAAAAGGTTGTAAATCTCAATAACTCTATCACATTTCGTCTTTGCATCCGTATCATATAGTGTGAGAACCTCACTGATTCCCTGTGCGGAATTTTGACCCACCTTAAAATTGTTTCTTATATAAACGTAGCACTCTTCCATCTCTCGGATAATGCTGTCCACATCCTTGTCCGTAAGGGCAAGCAGCATGGCGAACGGAATATCTTCCTGGTTGGTGATCAGTCTATGCTCCTTTTTCATACGATTCATGATCGTCTGGCATTTCTCGATCACCGCATCCGCTTCATCTGCACGGTTCAGATCGATCACATTCATAGCTGCAATAATAGCCTCATAACTGTCAATCTTGCTTTTGTTGATCAAGGAATAAATCCGAAGCACCTCATCAAAATACTTCTCCGGATCTGCCTGAAGAGATAACTTGCCGGAAAGGATCGGCTCGATCATTCCGCGGAAGCCGGACAACGCACCTGTTTTTTTCTTAATTTTTTCCCGACACTCTTTTACTCTTTCAAAATCCGCTTTGCGATTTGCATTGGTGAACACAAGTGCCTCTGCGACGATCATAGACTCGTATCCGACTTTTGTGCCTGCATTGATGATATTTCGATTTTCCACAAAAAGTTCCAGCTTTTCTCTCACTTTTTCATTCATATTATTTCTCCCCCCTTTTTTGCATTTTTTTCCCATTTTTCATATAGCGTTTTTTTGAAAGCAGTGTATTTCTTTGCGGGAATCGGCAAGGTTTTTCCGTTTGTGAGCGTGACGTCAAATCGCTTTACATTGACGATATGGCTCGGATTCACAAGATAGCTCTTGTGACAGCGCAGGAGAAAATCCGGATGCTCTTTTTCAAGAACAGAGGTTGAAGCCGATGCCTGGAAATCTCCGTTTGTTGTATGAAAGATAGAATGACGGCCGTAGGTTGTACTTTCGACCCACAGGATCGTTTCCGGCAGGAGATAAAGTTCGGAAGAACCTACTCCCTGAAAGTGCAGGCGGTGTCCTATTTCCGAGACGGGCAGGTAGCCCCGGTAGACCTCATTTAAGTGTACGGGATAGATGGTGTCCGCCTCATGCTTCTGATACAGGTCGGATATATGTACGACCAGCATCCGTGGGACTTTTTCTGCTTCTTCTTCCAAGCGGCGTTCGCACCATGTGATATGAATGATCTGATCCATGGTTATGTATTCACCATCGGGATAATGCGTTGTGACGGGGAAGGACATCATTACTTCACAGTAGGAACTATGGGAGGAGATGTGGTCCAGGCAGATGTTTCCAAGAGAAAAAGACAGGGATTGGCTTTCGCTTGCCCATGCATTCAAAACCGACTGCCGGCCGGAAAGAAACTGCCCCTTGGCGGGGCCGTACCAGAGCACATTTTCATCTACGTGATCCAGAAAAGGCTGAATATCATTCTGGTAATACCGTTGAACAATATCGCTTGTAAGTTCGACTATTTCCTTTGAATTCATCTGCCTGTTCTTCTCCTGAAGTTTTTTGGAATTAACTATGATAAGTATTTTAACAAAAAAAATTGAAAAAAATACGGGTCATGTTTGACGTATTTGAGGTCATTTTTGACTCCTGCATTGACAGCATATAGTGGCTATGCCACACTGCATACAGCTTAGAATATAATACGGGGAAATAGCGTAATAATGCCCGATTGCAGTGGTATTACAGGGTGTTGGGATGAAAAGGAGGTTTTTGAAAATCATGAAGAAACATACAAAAAAGGTAGTTGCTTTTGGACTGACAGCGGTGCTTGCAGCAGGCGTGCTTTCCCAAACAAATACCGTGCAGGCAAACCAACTGACAGCGAGCGCAAAGCAGGCTGCTTTCGTAATGAAGAACGTTCCTCTTACCTATAGATCTATACAGGAAAGAGCGGAGCTTCATAAAGAAGCAGAGGCGCTTCCTGACAGGTTTGATCTTCGGGATGTGGACGGAAAGAATTATGTGACATTGGTGAAATCTCAAAGCCCCTGGTCGTCCTGCTGGAGCTTTGGCGTGATCGCGGCATCGGAAACCAGCCTTCTTTATGAAAACGGGATGACGAATGAGGAGTATATGGAACAGAATGGCGGCAGGGAGCTGGATTTGTCTGAAAAGGCCCTCGCCTGGTTTGCAGAGCATAAGATTACGGACGCGGATGTCTGTGACGAAGCGGTCAGCGCATCGCAGGTCGGGGAGGGAGTCGATCTGGATGAACAGGAAAAAGCAAACAGTAATGCCGCATATAATTTGGGTGGATTTCCTTTGTTTGGTTCGTCCCTTTTCTCTTCCGGCATTGGCCCGAAGTCAGAAGAAACGCGGTTTGAAGGGGAAGAAGATGAGTACCCTTACGAATACCGCGGTAAGAACGGGCTCAAAACTTATGATTATTTCGTCAGCGAAGATCCGGCTATGAGGCAAACTATCCATGATTATTATTTGTCTCTATATTATCCCAAATACTTTGAGACGGAAGCCGATTTTGAAGTATGGTATGAACGATATAAACAAATGATGATTGACGCGGGCCCCGTGGGTGCTTACAGCGAATTTGATGACTGGAGTATTCCGGTTGACTATAAACACAGAATTGAGAACAATTATGCGGTCCTTCAGGAAAGCGCCATGCTGCCAAGTCCTGCTATGAAAAATTTATACGGGGAATATGAAGGTTTCGATCAGGCCGGTCTGGATGCGATCAAAATGGAGCTGAATGCGGGGAGACCTGTGGCAATCGCTTTCCATGCGGATCAGGCTGCCCCCGGAGACACCCTTGAAGGAGACGTTTATATCAATGTAGAGGGCGATCAACCCACTTGGGCGCAGTATACCTATCGGGATACAGAACCGGCAAATCATGTCGTGACGATCGTCGGATATGATGATCATTACAGCAAAGATAATTTTTTGCAGGGAAAAACAGAAGACGGGATCGACAGGACCCCACAGGGTGACGGCGCGTTTATTGTGAAAAACAGCTGGGGCAGTTTAAATGATTCATCGGAAAGAAAGCCAAATTATTATGAATGGGGTATCGACGGCTCCGGGTACTTTTACCTGTCATATTATGACAAAACTCTTTCCTGTGCGGAATCATTTAACTATTTTACGAAAAAGGATGGAGAAATTCCGGACGAAAGCATTATCAATCAATATGATTTCATGCCGGCGAATTGGATTGCACCCTATTATCAGGCGGATGAAACAAGTATGTCAAATGTTTTCCCGGCTGCCCTCGATCAGAAGCTCACGCACATCTCTGTGCTGACAGGCACTCCGGAATCTACAGTAAACTACGAAGTATATAAGTTGAAAGATGGTTTTAGTGATCCGAAGGACGGAGAACTTTTAACTCAGGGTTCTGAGACGTTCAAATATGCAGGATATCACAGGATAGCTCTGAACGGGTCATATCTGATCAGTAAGGGTGATCATTTTTCTGTGGTCGTGACACAGGTGGTTGCAGATGACAGCCAGCCCTCAGGCGTTTCATATGAATGGGTGGCTTATGCAAACAACAGAAGCAATTATGGCTTTGACGGATCGATCTATGACTGCAACGGTGTGATCAATAAAGGGGAAAGTTGGCTTTTTAATGACGGGAAATGGCTGGACTGGAAAGCACAGGCCAATTTATTGATCTCACAATTCCGCACGCTTTATGGAGATGATATCACGGTTGACAACTTTTCGATCAAGGCTTATTCCATCCCGGTGCATTTCAATACGATCAAACTGAACGGGGAGGAGATCACGGAAGCCGAGACGCTGAAGGTGAAGAGCTCCAAGGTGCAGAAAAAGGCCGTGTCCTTTGTGGTGGAAAAAGAAGGGGACGGGAAAGTTACGATGGCCAATAAATCGCCGGCGGCGTTGAAAAAGTATCTGAAACTGAAGGGGGATAAGGTGGTCCTGAAAAAGGGTGCGCCGAAGGGAAACTACAAATTCACCCTGACCGTGGCAGAAAGCGAAGCCTTTGAGAAGACAACAACACCGCTGATCACGATCAAAGTACAATAGAATAACTTCCGGTAAATATATGAGATCAAAATCGTTTCAGGAGTGAAAGAAAAAAACGAAGAATGCTCATTTATTTCGACAGCCTCGGTAAAACGCGCGCTGGAATCGGAATCGACGATCGTTAAGGTGAAAACAACGCTGCCGATGAGGCGTTGTTTCTTGTGTAGCAGGTGTAATCAAGGAGATCGGAAATGATAGAAAGTAATAAGGCTAAGGGTGAAATCGCGATCATTTCCCATCAGTTCAGCATAGTAGTGAAATCACTCGAAAAAGGAATCACTGAGTTGGGATATCTCGTTACGCTTATTGAGGATGACATACAAACGGTTACCAATTCGATCGACAGGTTTGAAACCTATATTGTCTATCTTCAGGATACGGTACTCGGTGATATGAACAGGATACAGAAAATATATCTGGTTTGCGATACGATCAAAGATCATAAAAAGAAACTGATCTTTATCGGCTCAGAGAACATCAGGGCGCTCTTCGTTAAAACTTTCCCTTCGATCAGTGATAACCTGTGGTTTGGCCGGCCGGTGGATATGGAACTTCTGGAACGTGAACTGGAGAAGGAAACGATTCGGATCCGGAATGACAGCCAGAAGAGAAGGATATTGATCATTGATGACGATTTCTTTTATGCGAAGACGGTTTCCGACTGGCTGGGAGGAAAGTATCTCGTGGAAATTGTTACGGATGGGATGTAGGCTCTTTACTGGCTGGCAAAAAATAAGACGGACCTAATCCTTCTGGATTACGAAATGCCCGTGATTGATGGACCGAAGATTCTGGAAATGCTGCGAATGAATCCGGATACCTCGTCCATACCAGTTGTTTTCCTGACCGGAAACGGGAAGAAGGAGAGTATTGAGCGTGTTTTAAGCCTGAAACCGAAAGGATATCTGCTTAAAACCTCTACCAGGCAGAGCCTTCTGGATACGATCGGAGAATTTTTTCAAAAGGAACACTGATCAATGAGACTTTTCCGTTTTTTGAAAAAAGAGTTGTTTTATGCGGGGCTCAGCAAAAATGATCTTCAACTGGTACGGAAGCCTGTCAACGAAAGAAACCGAAAATCACTTGCCGCATGGTCGTTAAGTTGGGGGCTGTTCTGGTTTGTGAGCCTTTTTTTATTCAGTGGGCCGGAGTATGCCAGACCATGGATCGTATTTCTCGTCTCTTTTATAGTAAGCCTTCTTACGATGCTGTGCGCTCTGTTTCTCATAAAACGTATAAAATGGTTGCTTTTTCCGGTGATGTATTTTTATTTACTATCCATTTTCGGAACCGGAATCGGCTTATCTGTAACACAGCCGGATCAGCGGATCGCAACCATTATTGCGGTTGCAGTAATAACCCCGACTTTTTTCATTGACAGGACGATCGCAAATATCATTACAGAGGTTATAGCGATCATAGTTTATGCTGTTCTCGGTAAGCTCTTCATTTACCCCGATGTTTTTTCCTGGGGGATGGAAACTTTAATACTTTTTTCCCTCGCCGGAGTAATAAGCGGGCACATTATCAATAAATCCCGTTTTGAAAGATTCGTTTATTCGGAGTCGACAGAAAGGCTGGCAAAAGAAGCGGAAAGCGCAAATGAAGCAAAGAGCAGGTTTCTTGCCGGTATGTCCCACGAGATCAGGACGCCCATCAATGCCGTACTGGGTATGGATGAGATGATCCTGCGTGAGTGCGAGGATCCTTCGATCCTTACTTATGCGGAGAACATAAAAACGGCAGGCAATACTCTTCTGGGCCTCATCAATGATATATTGGATTTTTCCAAGATAGAAGCAGGCAAGATCGAGATCATACCGGTCGACTACGACCTTTCTTCTGTCATAAACGATTTGGTGAATATGATCGCGGTTCGTGCCGATGATAAAGGGCTCGAACTGAAGCTGAACGTGGACAGCAATATTCCGAAATTTCTGAATGGTGATGAGATCCGTATCAAGCAGGTGATCACAAATATCTTGACCAATGCAGTCAAATACACCGAAAAGGGAAGCGTGACGTTTGGTGTCGGATATGAGAAGGTGGAAAATGAGCCCGACTGTGTGATATTAAAGGTGTCAGTAAAGGATACCGGTATCGGGATCAAGGAAGAGGATAAGGAAAAACTCTTCACCAAGTTCACCCGTGTGGATCTTCAGAAGAACAACACCATCGAGGGAACGGGCCTTGGCCTTGTGATCACGGAAAACCTCCTGGAACTGATGGGAGGAGATATCTCCTTAGAGAGTGAATACGGAAAAGGTTCCTGCTTCAAGGTCCGTATCCCCCAGAGAGTCATGGGCACGGAGATGATCGGGAACTTCAGGGAGAAGTTCGAAAAATCCCTGAAGGAAAATGCCGTTTACAAAGAAAGCTTCATTGCACCCGATGCAAGGATCCTGGCAGTGGATGATACCGCCATCAACCTGACGGTGATCGAGGGGCTTTTAAAGAAGACCCAGGTGAAGATCGATACGGCACTCAGTGGCAAAGAAGCTCTGCGGAAAGTAAAGAGCAGTGAGTACGACCTGATCTTCCTTGATTTCCGGATGCCGGAAATGGACGGTATCGAAACCCTGAAAGCCATGAAGGCCATGCCGGAAAGTGAGAACCTGAATGCAAAGACTCCCGTGGTCTGCCTGACAGCCAATGCCATTGTTGGAGCAAGGGATACTTATATCAAGGCCGGATTTGACGACTACCTGACCAAGCCCGTGGATTATGAGCGGCTTGAGAAGATGATGATCAATTACCTGCCGGAGGATAAGATCACCATTGTCAAAGGCGATGAAGAAGAACGGGAAGAAGACTTGAATCTGCCGGAATGGCTCCTGGATGTGGATGGTCTGGATGCGGAACTGGGCGTCAGAAACTGCGGCTCCGAAGAAAGCTACATGGAGACACTGCGGATCTTCAACGAGACCATTGAGAGCACTGCAGACGAGATCGAAAACTACTGGAAGCATGACCAGTGGGATAATTACACCACCAAGGTCCATGCCTTAAAGAGCAGCGCCCGTATCATCGGGGCCACACAGCTTTCCGAGAATGCAAGGTACATGGAGTCCTGCGGAAATGAAGGCAGAGTGGATGAGATCCTGAAGTATACGCCACCTCTTCTTCAGGAATACCGGGGCTTTGTCAAGAAATTGAAAAAACTCGGAAACGAAGAAGAGAACGTGAAGAAGGAAGATGCATCCGAAGATCAGCTGCAGGATGCTTACCAGTCTCTGGTGGAACTGGCGGAGGTCATGGATTATGACAGCGCCATGTTCATCATCAAATCCCTGGAGGAATTAAGACTGCCTCCGGAGGAAATGGAAAAGATCCGGACGCTGAAAGCAGC
>JAEESA010000415.1 GCA_016286115.1 Lachnospiraceae bacterium | reverse complement strand
GCCTTCTGGGTACCGTTGAGGAAATCCTCCATGGTATCGGGCCGCTCCTCTCTTGCCCCGGAAACACCGCCTGCTAACTTTCCTTCGGCTGGTACCGTTTCCGCTGCCATTTTGGCCCCGGCCTCTGCAGCCGTGCTTACGGTTTCTTCAATCTCAGTTTCCCCGGTCTCCGCCCGGACAGTCTCAAATTCATCATCTCCCGAAAGCCCTTCCCGACGGCATTCCGCTTCTTCCAAAGCATCAGGGAAAGTCTCGTTTTTTGACTCCGGGCCGTTCCAAAGTTCTTTAAAGAATTTTGAGACCGCCTCCTTAATGGTATTCCAGACTTTCGCAGCCATTTCCGCAAAGGATGTCCCGGAAGCCGCCTGCTTTTCTCCCGCATTCTCCGATTCCTTGGAAACCGTCGTCGACTTTACATAGGAATCCTTCTGCCCGGCAGATGTTTCCAACGCTGCCGCCTTCGGTGTGCTCCCGGCTTCCGTTTTTTTCTTCCCGATCTCCAGGATCACGCCGGGATCTTCCCCGCCGCTCTTTTCATCCTTTTTCAGGCCTGCGTTTCCCAGATCAAAATCCGCACCGTTTCTGCGCACCTTTCGGTTTAATTCCGTCTGATATGCCTGCAGTCTGGGATTACCGTTAATCTTGATCGCCATATTGATCCAGCCTCATATTGGTACGAAGATACACAAAGGGCTGCCATCAAACAGACAGCAGCCCTAAAACTCATTTTATACGATCTTGTGGATCCAGCCTTCGGGCGCTTCGATACGACCCATCTGGATGCCGGTAAGGCAATCGTACAGTTTCTTTGTAACAGGGCCCATCTCATCCATTCCGCTGGGGAAGCAGATCTCGGTACCGTGGTTCACGATCTTTCCTACAGGGGAGATCACGGCTGCGGTTCCGCAAAGTCCGCACTCTGCGAAGTCTTTTACTTCGGACAGGAGTACTTCTCTCTGCTCCACTTTCATATTCAGATAATGTTCTGCCACATACATCAGAGATCGTCTGGTGATGGAAGGCAGGATGCTGTCGGACTTGGGTGTTACAAGAACATTGTCCTTGGTCACGAACAGGAAGTTTGCACCGCCGGTCTCCTCAACCTTGGTCCTTGTTGCGGGGTCAAGGTACATGTTCTCAGCGTAGCCCTCCTCATGGGCTTTCACGATGGGATACAGGCTCATGGCATAGTTCAGGCCGGCCTTAATATTTCCTGTGCCGTGGGGCGCCGCGCGGTCATAATCGCTGACGCAGATCGTCACGGGTTTGATGCCGCCCTTGAAATAGGCCCCGACGGGGGTCACGAACATGCGGAAAATATACTCTTCCGAAGGCTTCACGCCGATCACGACGCCGGAACCCATCACGAAGGGCCGGATATAAAGCGTGGCGCCGGAGCCGTACGGAGGAACATAGGCGGCGTTCGCGCGGACGACCTGGTCGACCGCCTCCAGGAAACGTCCTTCCGGAAGTTTCGGAATGCAGAGGCGCTCGCAGCTGTTCGCCATGCGCTCCTGGTTCAGATCCGGGCGGAATACGACGATCTGGCCGTTCTCGGTCGTGTACGCCTTCAGGCCCTCAAAACAGGTCTGCGCGTACTGAAATACGCCCGCGCACTCGCTCAGCGTGATCATGCTGTCCGTGACCAGTCCGCCCTCGTCCCACGAGCCGTCCGTATAACGGGTCTCGTAACGGTAATCGGTGCGGACATACCCAAACGGGAGTGCTCCCCAATCCAGATCTTTTTTCTCCATTTCATACACCTCCGAAGTCTTTCTGTCCGAAAAGTCCGTACAGTTTCCCAGATTAACTGAGTAAAACGTATATTCTGAATATTTATACCACAATATAGGACACGTTTCGAGTGGAACTTTCTCAAAAAAGATCTCATTTCTGCGAAAAAAGATGCTAACAGCGAAAATACCGTGCTGTTAGCGAAAACGGATTTTCAAAAAAGGTTTATAATAAAAGCGATGTTTTTCCGAAACCGCAGGAGAAAAGACAGAACGAAGATCGGA
>JAEESA010000107.1 GCA_016286115.1 Lachnospiraceae bacterium | reverse complement strand
CTGTTGAATGGTTTGACGGGGACGGATATGATGGCACTCCTCTCCTGGAGACAGATCTTCCAGAGGATAAGATCACGGCCGAGCTGATCCGGAGGGGGTATTATCGGAGGAAGTAGGCCGGGGAACTGCTGCCCGGAAAGGCTGCTTGAAGATACTCGCACCTATTGTGTGGTGCGAGCACTGTATATACCAGATATAGTGCCGCCGTGAATTATATACAAAATAGTGCAAAAAGTACTTGCTTCGGAGAGGCAAAACGGTTATATTTTACTTAACGGAACCCACCAAGCCTCTATCTCCGGATATGCGTAACATGGTGGGTATTTTGTACCCAAAAACAGGAGGATGTAGCATGCTGAACCGCGGAAAATCAAAACCATTTCTGGAATATGAGTATCAATTAAAGTTGATGATGGATCGTGGCCTTATCGTTTCCGATCCTGACAACGCTATTGAGATATTAAAAAGAACGAACTATTACAGGTTGAGTGCGTATTCCTTAACGCTCCGGAAAAATGATTTATTTTACCCCGGCGTGAGCTTTAATAATATCTATGAGCTGTATAGCTTTGACCGCGGGCTTCGTGAGATCCTTCTGCAATATTGCTTTGTTGTTGAAATTACTTTCCGAAGCTATATTGCATATTTCTTCTCAAACAAGTACGGTCCCATTGGTTACTTGGATCCCAAAAACTTTGAAAGTATCACATATCACTGCAAGTTTTTACTCGATCTCGACAGAGAAATTAATCGCTCCAGCGATGTATTTATCGAACATCACCGGACAAATCGCGATAATGTATATCCGTTATGGGTTGCGATAGAAGAAACAACCTATGGGATGCTTTCCAAGTTTTTTAAAAATATGCTTGCAGAAGATCGAAACGAGTTTTCTCGACTGTATTTCGGCCGCGGCCGCGAGTATATAGAAAACTGGATTCAATGCTGTTCATATTGCAGAAATACCGCTGCCCACGGTGGTCGTTTTTATAACCGCGATCTTCGTTCCTGTCCCGTAAACCTTAATCGAAAAGTATATAGTGGCATACGGAACACATCTCCGTTCGCATTTTTGATTGCGATATCAAACCTTCTTCCAGATGATGACTATCGCGCTTCTTTTGTATCGGACTTAAAACGTCTGTTTCAAAAATATCCATTTGCATTAAACAGGCATCTCGGTTTTCCGGCTGGTAATTGGGAATCCGTGCTTCTCAAATAGTTGCACCGGTGCAACTTTCGTAAAAGGAGGATCCCATGCCCCGATCAAAATATCGCAAATCCTCGCGCGGCTTGTATGAAACAAACGTCTGGGACGGGACGTACACTGCTGCCGGGAAGAAGCACTATAAGCACCTGACAGATAAGACAATCGCCGGCCTTGAAGGGCAGATTGAATCCATTACTGCAGCGATCAAAGAGAACAACGCCGTGGTCCATTCCGATCAGTTCTTTCAGGCCTATGCCTATCAGTGGCTTGAAACGGCGAAGGCCGCGAAGGAAAAGAACACGCAGGCCATGTATCGGAACGTGATCAAGGTGCATCTTGCTTTTCTGGCGCTCACACCGATCTCGGAGATCCGGCACTCGCATTTTCAGCAGGCCATCAACAACCAGCTCGACCATCCCCGGACCTGTCAGAACATAGATATCACATTCAAGCAGGTCATAAAAGCCGCCATCCGTGACCGCCTGCTTCCGAAATCAGCCTATGAAGATATATGCGGCGATATTTCCCTTCCTCGATACCAAAAGAGCGAAAAACGCCCTCTGACAGACACAGAGAAGGAAGCCGTAAAGAAGGTGGAACTGGACGCGAAGAAAAATGCTTTCCTGAAGACGTTATATTATTGTGGGGTTCGGCGTGGGGAGGCTCTTGCCCTGTCCAGATTTGACTTCGATTTCAAAGAAAACAAGCTGTCTATCACGAAGTGCCTGATCTTTGTGGGTGGCATGCCCGAGATCAAGCCCTATCCGAAATCACATAACGGTATCCGGAAGATCCCGATCCCGTTGGAAATGGTTTCGTCTGTCCGGGAATTCGTGGAGTCCTCCGATGGTGGATGTCTCTTCAGAACAAAAGACCGCTCTATGATGACAGAATCCTCATTCAAAGCGATGTGGGGCAGCATCATCACAAGTCTGAACGTAGCGGTCGGCTATAACCCATGGGCGAAGAACAGAGGGGAGCCGCCGATCCGGGATCTGACTCCCCACGTCTTCCGGCACAATTACTGTACAGAGCTCTGCTACCGTGTACCGGAAATCTCAACGAAAATGATCGCCCGGCTGCTCGGGGACAATGAGAAGATGGTTTTGAATGTTTATTCTCATATTGTGGAAGAAAAGGAAAATGTTATGGATGTTGTCGCCGATGCGTTGGCGCTTTGATCCTTTTGAACGAGATTGAACGAGATTGAACGAGATTTGAATGGAGAAACATAGGCCCCTTTGTTGTTACTCAAGGGGTCTATGTTTTTTATTTTTTATCATTTCTTTGTTGAACGAAATTTGAACGAGAGAAATTTTTAAGCCCTTGTTGAACGAAATTTGAACGAAAAAATAGCCCAAATTTGCCCAAATTTGCCCATGTTTTGAAAAGCATAAAAAAGGCGGAAACCCTTGAAAATACTGGATTTCCGCGCCCTGGAGACGGTGGGAGTCGAACCCATGACCTCTTGAATGCCATTCAAGCGCTCTCCCAACTGAGCTACGCCCCCATATTCACTTTATCTATCGGACGTTGGGAGAGCGCTACGCGCTGTCTCCGCTTCGCTCCGGTCCGCCGCAAGAAACGGTCCACTGGACCGTTGCGGCCCCAACTGAGCTACGCCCCCATAACATCCACCATTATATCAAATCCCTATCAAATTACAAGAAAAATTTTCAACTCACTTCAGGAAGTCGGAAAGGACAGTCAGGAGATTGCGGTAAAACATGATCCTTTCGGGTCTTTTGGCGTTGAAGAGATCATGTCTGGCGCGTTCGTAATAGTACTCCGGTGTCGTTGTCTTCAGCCTTTTGACGAAGCTCTTCTGCCCTTCTAAGGAAACCAGATGGTCGTCGCCTGCTTCGAAGAGGACGACGGGCGTCTCGATGCGGCCGGCGAAACGGATCAGGACGCGGCTGGCGATCACGCTCGCGATCCCCCACTGGAGGGATGCTCCCGCGGTATGGTATTCCGGGCTGCGCTTACGCAAAGACACCAGATATTCAAACCGGGTCCTGGAGCCCTGGCTGCTGGTCAGGAAATCCGGGGACGGGTTATAGCGTTTCTGCCCCGGGCTGAGGGTCTTGCCTTTATGAAGGGCCCAGGCATAGAGCTGGTAAGCTACAATGTGGAAAAACGTATACCGGTCGTCTTTTAAGTGCATCATCGGGGAACAGAAGGCCGCGCCGCGAAATACGGACCTAAAGCGCTCCAGATACAGTGCGGCAACTGCGCCGCCCATGGAATGGGAAAGCAGGAGCAGCGGCAGCGTCGTCCTTCTTTTCACCACCCTCTCCACAAAGCAGTGCAAGTCCCTCACATAGGTGCGGAAGCTGTCAATATGAACGATCTCCGGATCCGCCAGCTTCCCTTCGGATAAGCCATGCCCTCTCTGCTCCAGAAAGAAAAAAGCGTACCCTGCTTCGTACAGCACCTCGCACAGTTCATGATACTTTCCGAAGAATTCCGCGAACCCATGCACCACCACTACGGCGCCCTTCGCGCCTTCCGGGATCCCGTAATAGGACTGGAGAGTGACGCCGTCAAAGCTTTGAAAGCGGACCTTTTTCACCGCACTCTTCCGCCACTCCTTACCCTCATTTTTCATAAATGGAAGAAAATCTCTTTCCCCCAGCAGCCGAACCTTATTCTCCTTCATCGAGTCTCCTTCTTGTTCATTTATTACAACACGCGGATCGGTTTGAACTTCAGATAATCGCCGGAAGCGAGGCTGTAGTTTACGCCGCGGACCATTCCCTTAAAGCTGTCGTCATGGCGTTCTGTGCCGTGGCAATGCGCATAGATGACCTGCTCCGCGTGGTGCTCCTCGGCGATCCTCGTAAAACAGCTTTCCTCCTCTCCGATGCTTGTCGGAGGGAAATGCAGGAGCATGATAAATTTCCGGAACCCTGCTTTCTCCGCCGCTTCAAAAGACGTAAGCAGCCGCTTTTCTTCCCGGTCGCGGAGCTTTTCAAACTGCTCGTATGTGCACAGGTTTTCGAAGGCGATCCCCTTTGTTCCCACCAGAGCATAGTCTTCATACGGGTAGAAATTATTCTGCAAAAAGAAGAGGTCTCCCGCGAACTCCCGGTTCAAACGATCCGTTTTTTTTGCGTCCCAAAACCTGTCATGGTTCCCGCGGAGAAGAACCTTTCTGCCCGGAAGGTTTTTGATATATTCAAGATCCGGGCGGGAGTTTTCCAGATCCGTTCCCCATGAATGATCTCCGAGGAGGATGAGCACATCGTCTTCGTTCAGTTTTCTTACATTTTTCAGAACCCGCTTTTCCCTGTTTTTCCATGCAGGACCGAAGACCGTCATATCCTTTTCCGGCCTGGAAAAACAAAGATGCAGATCCCCTATTGCATAGACTGCCATGACATCCCCATTATGCCACAGAAAACAGATGCATACAAACAAAAATAATGACATTTTCACCCATATCTGTTAAAATTTATTTTAGGTGTAGGAAAATGAAAAAAGAGAGATCACAGATCAAGCTGTTGCTGTGGATCGGCCTCGGTCTTCTGGCAGGCTTTTTACTTAACTTCATATTTGCTGCAAAGATCCTGCCTTCCGAGGTGACTGTTTCTCTTGATTGCGACCGGGAACCCGTGCAGGATTCCGTCTATGTCACACGGGAAGTTTCCAAACAATGGGACGAGGCGAATTATTATATCGGCGCAGAGTATGACTTTGTTGTGCATAACGACACCGATCTCGTCATCCGGGACTGGTCTTTGGACATCCCGCTGAGCCAGGTGACACTCCCCCTCTCCGAGGAAGACTATTGGAATGTGGACTGTGTGCAGGAGGGTGAAATTCTGCATATCTCCTCTTTGGATTACACTTCCGAAACCCAGCCCGGCTACACGCGGACGTTCGGAATGATCCTTAAGAGCCGCGAGCTCATGCCGCTCAATCCGGTCACACTCCGGTATCGGAAAGTGTACGATCCCTTCCGGCTGCCCTCGTTCCCGCTGCTGATCATGGCAGGCTTTGTCTGGTGCATGATCCTTGTCAAATGCCTCAGCGAGTATAACGCAAAGAGCAAAGCCAAGGCCCGTGCCGAGCAAGATCGGCAGATCATCCTGCAGTCCATGAGCACATTCGTGAACTTCATCGACGCCAAGGATCCATACACCAAAGGGCACTCCCAGCGCGTGGCCACGGTTTCCTCCGAGCTTGCGGCAAGGCTCGGGCTGAGTAAAGAGATCGTCTATCACGTATACTACGCAGGTCTTCTGCATGATTCCGGAAAGATCAGCATTCCGGACAATATCCTGAAAAAGGTCGGGATCCTGACCCCCGAAGAATACGCGATCATGAAAACACATTCCACGCACGGCGGTGAGATCCTAAAGGACTTCACCTCTGTTCCCGGAATACGGGAAGGCGCCCTCTATCATCATGAACGTTTTGACGGATCCGGTTATCCCTCCGGCCTGAAAGGAAAGGACATTCCGCTGTTCGGACGGATCATCTGCGTGGCGGATTCCTATGACGCGATGGCGCGTGACCGCTGCTATCGGAAGCACCTGCCCAAGGAGAAAATGTTGTCTGAGTTCCGGGAGAATTCCGGCACTCAGTTTGATCCCGAGATCGTCGCGATCATGATCGAAATGATCGAAACCGGCGATGCCGAGATCCTTACAACAGATATGTAAAAACTCAATAAAGGAGGATGTATTATGAGTTCTGCAAGAGCTAACCTGCCAATCTTCATTCTAGCCGCGGTCGAGATCGCGATCGGGATCATGCTGATCGTCAACCCGGTCGGCTTTCAGTTCCTGCTGATCCGCATCATCGGCATCGCTTTGATGGTTCTCGGCGTGATCTTTTTGATCCGTTTTATCACCGGAAGGAAAAATCCTCAGATCGTCGATGAAAACGGGAAAAGCGCCGGCGGCTCCAATCCGGCCACTTTGGTCATTGCGATCATCGCCATTGCATTCGGCATTGTCTGCACATTCTTCACCGGCTGGATCCTTGGCCTTTTCGCATTCTTCGCGATCGTTCTCGGAATTTTCCTCGTGGTCTTCGGCATCTTAAAGATCAAGAATTTCGTGGACCGTAAGAAAGCCCAGTTTGAGACCTCCCCGCTCTCCATCATCGGGGCGATCCTCTGCATCATCATCGGCATCCTGGTCGTCGTCAATCCGTTTGGCGCCGCGAACACGATCTGGATCATCGCCGGCGTTGCGCTGATCATCACCGCCGTTGTGGACGTCCTTTCGATGATCCTCGGAAACGGCAGCAAGCAGTTCAGAGATACGCAGAAATAGAATTGAGGGCGAAATATTTCTTATGCAACCCTGCGTTAAAATTCACAAAAAAGAAGCCTCGGGAAATCCCGGGGCTTCTTTTTGCCATTCTTTATTTCCTTAATTCACCAAACCATATATATAGATCTGCGGTTTGGACGGAGCATTCTGGAACGCCGTGACCAGCGACTGATCCGAGATCCCATAAATATACGCTGCCTGGAAAGCGGAGCATCCGCTGAAGGTATCCGAGGAGACCGAAGAGATGATCCCCCAGTTAACAAACTGTGAAAGCGAGGTGCAGTCGGCAAACGCCTTGCTTCCGATCCCCATTATGGAACCGTATATATCCACCTGCTGAAGCTTCTGACAGCCCTTAAAAGCCTTTTGCCCTACACTGGGTATTCCATCGATCCGCAGCGACGTTATCGTATTGCAGCCGGAAAAGGCGTTATCGGCGATCGAATAAACCGGATAGCCGCCAAGCATGGTCGGAATGTTCAGATTACTCGATGTGCCTTTATAGCCGACAATCTCTGCCCCATAGCCGTTATACGTCGATATCACGTTGTAAAGGAAGCCGTTTGCGTCTTCATATTCATCCGTGGGATCCGGGATCGGGACCGGCTCCGGTTCGGGTTCCGGTTTAGGATCCGGCTGCGGCTGAGGATCCGGTTGTGGCTCGGGTTCCGGCTCCGGTTCGGGCTCAGGCTCCGGTTCGGGCTCGGGCTCCGGTTCCGGTTCCGGCGTGTTTCCGATGAAATATGTCAGATCCGGTATGCCGGATCCGTAATACACATCCCAGCCGGAAGAACCGAGATCCTCGGCGCAGTTTTTCAGCCGGGTTTCGATCTTCGCGGGCGTGTCGGAGGGATATTTCAGTTTCAGCATCGCTGCCGATGCCGAGACATGCGGCGCCGCCATAGACGTTCCGTCCAAGGACTGATAGTCCTCTCCCGGAGTGCAGCTGACGATGCCGACTCCCGGAGCTGCCACATCCACGCTGTTTCCGTAATTGGAAAAATACGCCTTGTTGTCATAGCTGTCGATGGCGCTCACAACGATGGCATCCTTAATATGCGCCGGGCAGAATGTTGAGGTATCGCTGTTATTATTACCGGCAGCGGCAACGACCGTCGTGCCGGCCTTGATGGCATAACTGATGCATTCATCCAGATAGCTACTGTGGCCTCCGCCGAGGCTCAGATTGATCACTTTTGCGCCGTGATCCGATGCATAACGGACGCCAAGGCCAATGGCTGACATATACCCGTTTCCGCTGGCGTCGAGGACGCGCACCGGCATGATCTTCACATCCAGACCTTGCATCATGTCCACGATCGTTCCCGCCACATGCGTCCCATGATAATGTTCATCGGTCGGGTCGCTGTCATTGGATACATAATCGTATCCGCTCACAAGATGGCCGCTCAGGAAGGAATGAGCAGACACCCCGGTATCCACCACGGCGACCGTAATGCTGCCGCTCAATGTGGCGGCAAGCTTGTCTGCTCCCATGCGGTCAACGCCCCAGGAAAGGCTATCGCTCTGCCCTGTCTGCTGCAGCTGCCCGCGCACAAGTTCCTCCGCGCCGATAAATTGATCCGCTTCCACCCACAGGATGTCCGAGCGGTTTTGCAGATCCTCATACGCTGCTTTGGCTTTTGCCGCGGTTTTGAACTGAAGCACATATACATTCTCAGCGCTCTTCAGGACTGCCTCGGGTTCATATTCTACGAATTCCGAAACCCCATTCTTCGATTCCAGGAGAAGGCGCCCGGAGAAGAATTCATTCCCTTCCGCCAACGCCGATCCGCTCTTATTCACATGCGAGGTCAGGATGTCCATAAGGTCCGCGGAAAAGTCCTCAAAGGTTTCCGCCGTTTCCTGTACCGTCACGCGGCACTGCCACTTTCTCTTCCCGTTCTTCGCGGTCACGGTGACCGTTCCCGAAGAAACCGGTTCAAGGCGGATACTCTTACTCTTCGCCTTTTTCGTTTTCAGGACTCCCTTTTCCGAGAACGTCCATTTTGTCTTTCCGTTTTTCAGCGCGCCTGACAGCTGCAGCATAAGCTCTTCACTGCTCTCTATCGTCAGGTCCTGTGATGCCCCGCTATCCAGCTTCACCTTCGATAGCGGTTTCGCAGCGCCGTACGCAGGGATCGACACCGGCATGATCGAAGAAACCAGCATCGCCAGGATCAGGATAAGGACTTTTATTCTAATGTTTTTTTTCTTCATATCGGCCACCTTTTTTGTGCTGATCAGTTATCGTCTTTATCATACCACCGGAGCGGGCTGCCGGCAATCAGATTGCTTCCAAAAACGGTCTTTCTTTGACCTTCTCAAGGTGCGCTTCGAGCTTCTTTCGATCCTCCTCGGAAAACGGGTTATCAAGCACCTCGTCCATGTGCTCCACCGCGAAGCGGAAATGATCAAAGTTTCCGGGCGGGACAAGGATATCGAGGCCGAGTGACATGGAATAACGCATGCCGGCGAGCAGCATATCCGGTTCAGTATCAATGTCAAACGGCTTGCACCAGGACTTCGGATACTTGGAAGAATACCGTTCCTCCTCGCTCCATTCGCGTTCCACCATGGATTTGATCCCAAGGATCCCCATGCCCCTCTTTTTCGCTTCCCTGATCAGCCGTTCTCCCATGTTATGCCCCATGTGCATATGCCAGTTAAACGGGAACATCACCGTGTCAAAATCATAGTATTCCAGAGCCTTAAGCGCCGCTTCTTCCCCATGCGCCGTGATTCCGAGTTTTCTCGCCACGCCGCTTTTCTTTGCTTCCTCCAACACCTCCATGGCGCCGCCGGGCCCGAAGCAGGTTTCCACTTCTTCCAGCGTCGTCAACCCGTGGAGCTGGTATACATCAAAGTAGTCCGTATGCAGCAGCCGCAGCGACTCCTCAAGGTCCTTCTGCGCTTCTTCTTTCTCCCTCCGGTTTGTTTTGCACGCGAGGTACACGTCCTTGCGATGAGGCTGTAAGGAGTTTCCGAGCAGAAGCTGTGCATCCCCGTACACCGGCGCCACATCGAAATAATTGATCCCGTTTTCGATCGCCCATTCCACGCTCTCATCCGACGATCTCTGGCCGTCTCCGGGCATCACCGCCTTATCGAAATGCTGTGAAGAAACAACCCCGCCAAAGGCAACGTAGGAAACCTTATAACCGGTTTTCCCAAGTTCATGGTATCTCATTTTCTTCTCCTTTCTTCTTCCAAACAGTTCCGTTTCAACCCTTTCCGCAACCGATCTGCAAAAGAATGGGTCCGCGTTGACTGTCGAAATCTGGTTCCGAAAGGTTAATGAAAGAATAACATATATCTCAAAAAAGGACCATACTTGTTGTGTAAATGATACGGAGCGCTCCGTGCTTCGCACTATCGCGATCGCCACGAATACTCAAAAAAGGACCATACTTGCATTCGCAAGTACAGCCCTTTTTTTTCGTATCCGTTAGTCTGCGCTATGTCCGGACAGGCATTCAAGCAAGCTTGATGCCTGCCCGGCCGCATCGCAGATCTTTATCGCTTACATTCCCTTATCAGCCCACTCTTTTACGTTTTCAGGAGTGAATTTGAAGGGAGGTCCGAGGACGACCTGTGTAGCACCGTTGACATCGACGACTTCATATTCGCCAAGAGAACCAGCGGTGTATTTCTCGCCCGGGGTTCCGGTGATCTTGTCGTTTGCGAGTGCCATTGCGGTATAACCGGTGAGGTTGCCGAGCTCGATCATGTTCCAGAGATACATGTAGGGGCAGCTGTGAGCAGCGTCAGCGCCCATGTATTCCTGCATCTCGGACGGGAGGCCGAGGCGTGGCAGCTTGACGGAAGAACCCGGT
>JAEESA010000106.1 GCA_016286115.1 Lachnospiraceae bacterium | reverse complement strand
CGCGCCTAGTCCGCGGCACTTCTTTTGCATGCGCAGGGCGGCGAGAAGAAACATTTCGGCTTACGCCGAACGCCGCCCGCGCGCGAGCAGAGCGGGTAAAACCCCTCTGCTCGAAAATAGGCAGGGCGGCGAGAAGAAACATTTCGGCTTACGCCGAACGCCGCCCGCGCGCGAGCAGAGCGGCGAAAGGAGGGCAAGAAAAGAGATGAGGCTCGATAAATTTTTGAAGGTTTCCCGGCTGATCAAGCGCCGCACGGTGGCGAACGAGGCCTGTGACGCGGGAAGGGTCATGGTCAACGGAAAAGTGGCAAAGGCTTCGACCACGGTGAAGGTGGGTGACGTGATCGCGATCCAGTTCGCGCAGAAGACCTTGGAGGCGGAAGTGCTGAAGGTGGAGGAGACGGTAAAGAAAGAAGAAGCGGCAGATTTATACAAAATTCTTTAAAAAGAGATTAAAATTTCGGAACAAACACTATAAAACAGGCAAAACCCTTGCTTTTTAAAATATAATTGTATATAATTTGATTGAAATTTGGCATTTTTTGCCAAAAATTTGATGGTAGGAAGCAGGTATGGCAAGGCTAAGGAGAAGTTCCGAAACCAATACGGGGAAGATAACGGTACTTCTGATCGTGACCACCCTGGTGGTGATCATGATGATTCAGATTGCCAGTTTATACCGTAAAAACGTGGATTATGCCGCGCGGCAGGAGGAACTGGAGAAGTCGCTGGAGGAAGCGGCGGAGGAGAGAAGCCGCCTGGAGGACTACGAGGAATACACGAAGACCGACGATTATATCGAGGACATTGCCCGGAGCAAGCTTGGCCTTGTGCATGGGAACGAGATCGTATTTAAGGAAAAGTAGCATGGGCATCCCCGGTTTTTGCTATCAGGTGTATAAATATGTAATGAAAAAAGGACTGATCCGCGAAGGAGACCGGGTCGTCCTTGGACTTTCTGGCGGAGCGGATTCGGTCTGCCTTTTTTTATGCCTTTTTTTCATGAGGGACCTGCTCCCCTTTTCTCTGACGGCGGTGCATGTGAACCACGGGATCCGCATCGGGGAGGCTGATCGGGATGAGGCGTTTGTGAAGGCGCTGGCGGAGCGCTTTCGGATCCCTCTTACCGTCGCGCATGTAGATGCGGTTGGTTATGCGAAGGAAAACGCCCTTTCGCTCGAGGAAGCGGCCCGCGTCCTTCGTTATCGGGAATTCCGGAAGATCGCGGAGCCGGAGGCCGCTCTGATCGCGGTGGCGCATCATATGGAGGATCAGGCGGAAACCGTGCTGTTTCAGATGATCAGGGGGTGTTCTCTTCACGGGTTGTCCGGAATGCGGCCGGAAAAGGACGGGATCATCCGCCCGCTCCTGTTTGCACACCGGCAGGAGATATTGGAATTTCTCCGGGAACAGGAGCAGGATTTTTGTACGGACAGCACCAATAAAGACACGGAGTACGCCAGAAATGCGCTGCGGCTTAAGGTGGTTCCGGAGCTCCTGAAGGTCAATGAGGGCGCCGTTGACCATCTGGCGAGGCTGGCGGAAGAAGCCAATGAGGTCGAGGAATTTTTGGAGGAGCCGGCGGAGGAAGCCTGGGAAAAGGCCGCGTTTTGGCAGGGGGAGGAGCTTCGCCTCAGAAAAAAAGAGATGGACGCCCTTCCGGACGTGCTGAAGAAAAAGGTGGCTTACCGGGCGCTTTATACGGTTTCGGGAGAAAAGAAGGATATTTCCGAGGTACATGTGAACTATGTGCTGCATCTTTTTTCCTCCGAGGGCGGGAAAAAGATCGCTCTTCCGGGGCGCATGACGGCCGAGCGAAAGAAAGGTTTTGTCATCCTGACGCGGGAGTAAAAAGAAAAGGTGCGAAATTGAGCAATTTGTGATAAAATACTAACGTATTTTTTGTTTAAGGCATGAACAGGAGAGAAAAGCATGAGAGAGAGCGTACGGGTTATGATTCCGGAAGCAGAAGTGGATGCCATGATCGAAGAGATGGGTCAAAAGATCAGCCGGGACTATGAAGGGCAGGAACTGCGGTTGATCTGTGTGCTAAAGGGAGGCGTTTTCTTCGCCTGCGAGCTTGCCAAACGGATCACCATACCGGTTTCACTGGATTTCATGTCCGTGTCAAGCTATGGCGCCGGCACGCAGTCCAGCGGCGTGGTCAAGATCATCAAGGATCTGGACGACAGCATCGAAGGGAAGAACGTGCTCGTGGTGGAAGACATTGTGGACTCCGGGCGGACTTTGAACTATCTGCTGGATAATTTAAGGAGCAGGAGGCCGAAGAGCCTGGCGTTATGCACCATGCTGGACAAGCCCTCCCGCCGTGTCGTGCCGGTGAAGGTGGAATACACCGGTTTTGAGATCCCCGATGAGTTTGTGGTGGGGTACGGGCTTGACTACGCGCAAAAGTACCGGAACCTGCCGTATATCGGCGTGATCGAATTCAGCGAATAAGAAAGGAAATGTAGAACCAGTGAAAAGATCGTACAGGGGCATAGGCTTCTATGTTATTTTGATCCTGATCATTGTCCTGATCTGGTATCTGATGAGCAGAGGACAGAACACCGGGATCTCCTATACCTACATGCAGTTCCAGAAGGACCTGCAGGAAAACCAGGTCGTGGCGGCGGAAGTGTCGCAAAATCAGGAGGTTCCCACCGGCGAGATCCGCGTAACGCTTGTGGACAGGGGAACAAGAGAGCTTTTCGTATCGGATGTGAAGGAGGCGGAGACGCTTCTTGAGGACGCGGGGATCGATTATATCGTCCGCGACGTGCCGAAGCAGAGCTGGATCATGAGCCTGCTGCCGATGCTTTTGATCTTCGGAGCCATGTTCATCCTCTTTATGATCCTGAATAGCCAGCAGAGCGGCGGCGGGGCCAACAGCAGGATGATGAACTTCGGAAAGAGCCGCGCCAGGATGACCACGGATGAGAACAAAAAGGTGAATTTCACGAATGTGGCCGGTCTGAAGGAAGAAAAAGAAGAACTGGAAGAGATCGTGGATTTCCTGACTTCCCCCGGAAAATACACTTCGGTCGGGGCCAGGATCCCGAAAGGTGTCCTCTTGGTGGGACCTCCCGGAACGGGCAAGACCCTTTTGGCCAGAGCGATCGCCGGAGAGGCGGGCGTGCCGTTCTTCTCGATCTCGGGTTCCGACTTTGTGGAAATGTTCGTCGGTGTCGGCGCATCCCGTGTGAGAGACCTGTTTGAGGATGCGAAGAAAAACGCTCCCTGCATTATCTTCATTGATGAGATCGACGCCGTAGCGAGGCGCCGCGGAACCGGCCTCGGCGGCGGTCATGACGAACGCGAACAGACCCTGAACCAGCTGCTTGTGGAAATGGACGGCTTCGGTGTGAATGAGGGGATCATCGTCATGGCGGCGACAAACCGCGTGGATATCCTGGATCCCGCCATCATGCGGCCGGGACGGTTTGACCGGAAGATCGCGGTGGGAAGGCCGGATATTGCCGGGCGCGAAGAGATCCTGAAGGTGCACGCGAAGAATAAGCCTCTGGGCGATGATGTGGACATTCAGCAGATCGCGCAGACGACGGCGGGCTTTACCGGAGCGGATCTGGAGAACCTTCTGAACGAATCGGCGATTTTGGCGGCAAAGCAGGACAGAAAGTATATCATACAGGACGACATCCGCAGATCCTTTGTCAAGGTGGGGATCGGCGCGGAAAAGAAGAGCCGCGTGATCAGCGAGAAAGAGAAGAAGATCACCGCTTATCACGAATCGGGGCACGCGATCCTCTTCCATCTCCTTCCGGATGTGGGACCGGTGTATTCGGTGTCCATCATCCCGACAGGGATCGGCGCAGCCGGCTATACCATGCCGCTGCCGGAGCGGGACGAGCTGTTTAATTCCAAAGGAAAGATGCTGCAGGAGATCACGGTGGATCTCGGCGGCCGTGTGGCGGAATCCATTGTCTTCGGCGACATCACGACCGGCGCATCCCAGGATATCAAGCAGGCGACGGCGATGGCCCGCTCCATGGTGACGAAATACGGCATGTCCGATGAGGTCGGCCTGATCAATTATGATGACGATTCCGATGAGGTGTTCATCGGTCGGGATCTTGCTCATGCCAGAGGGTATGGGGAAGATGTGGCGAAAAAGATCGACGGTGAGGTAAAACGCATCATTGATGAGTGCCTGGAAGAGGCGAAGCGTCTCCTGAACGAGCATCGCGAGATCCTCGACCGCTGCGCGGCGCTGCTTATTGAGAAGGAAAAGATCTCAAGAGAGGAATTTGAAGCCCTGTTCCCCGAGAGCGAACGCAGGACTGAGCCGGCGGAAGGCGAAGGGATCAAGATCGCACCCGGGTCGGATCACGAGTGATTTTGTTTATATTGCATAAAAATCAATATCTAAAATTAGTAACTTTGTGAACACTTATTGAAGGGGGAGTGCTATTATACTACATGTAAACCCCCCAATACATAAGTTTTTGCTATACCCCATAGTAAAAATACCTTCTCCTGAAAAAGGCATCCAAACGGATGCTTTTTTCGCGTTCTAAATTATTCTGTTAAAAATCCCATGTGATCCTGCCCATCTGCCGCAGAGCCTCATATAGCTCCTTATCACAGAACTTTCCGCCCGGATAGTATTCCGTCCACGGATGATCCGGATCGGAAGCGAATTCATAATGCCTGTCGGCCCAGCGGGCAGGGATCAGGTATTCGTTGTAGTCTGCCCGCAGCAGTTCATCCCAGGCGGCCGGTGCCGGGAGATCCAAAAACTCAAAGGGGAGCAGGATCCTGTCCGCATACCACTGCCGCTTATAGGCATGGCCGTTTCCGAGCCAGTTTTGGATATTGGCCACCAGCGGCTCGCCGTAGGTGTGTTCGGCGCTGAATCTGCGGAATTCCTCGAGGACCGCGTCCGGACCCGCAGCAGAGAGGGTCATGATCTTTTCCGAGGAAAGATGTAAGGGTCTGCCCATTTTGACCTCCTCCGCCAGCATCGAGGGGTCGCAGGCCAGAAGGAGCAGCTCATATTGGACCCGGTGGATCTCATCAAACGCCGGTCCTTCGCCGATATCATCTACGGGAAAGATGTCGATGCCGATCCCCTGGCTGATCTCGGGAGGATACCAGGGAAATTCGATGGCGGACGTGCGGTCGTCCCGGATCTTGCAGAAGGTGTTCGTGTCATAATTCAGCGCAAAGGAAAAGGGAGGGGAGAGCTCTTTCGGCGCGATTTCGATAAAACGCTGATAATCCGGGCGGAGCATGGAAAAGTCGCAGTCGTCGTCCCATGGGATAAAGCCCTTGTGGCGGACGGCGCCGAGGAGCGTGCCGTAATCCATGATATAAGGGATGTCGTGTTTTTTGCAGATCCGGTCCAGCTCCATGACCAGCGTAAGACTTGCGGCCCAGATCCGCTTTTTGCGCGCGTCGATGAACTCGCCGCCTCTTTCTTCTTTCATATAGAAGCTTTCGGGTATCTGCTGCATCATGAACCTCCCCGCTCAGGCCTTCAGATCGATGGCAGTACCTTCGTTTCCGAGGCTGCGTGCATAATCTTTAAGCTTTTTCAGGAATTCGCTGTCTTCGCCGAAGATCTTTTTGACCTTATTGGGGCTCGCTTTGGCCAGCTTGTCCTTGTCAATGGAAAGCTTTCCGCTGTCTTTCACGGTGATCCCGATCTCTTCCAGGGATGATTTTTCCGAAGAGGACAGGTTCTTGATGTTCTTCATGAGCTGTCTTGCGCGCGTGTCGTCGGTGTTGGAGCCGGAGCTGATCGTGTTGTTATAGGTGTCTCCGAAGGCCTGGATGGCGTTGAAGATGCTTTTTCCGCTGAGATCTTCGTTACCATAAATAGAAGCGAAGGTGTTGATGGCCCGGGTCAGCGCCTTGGTGTCGGCGGAGACAAGGGATCCTTTCGTCATGGAGCTCCGGGATTCCTCCCTCCTGGCGTTCTCGTATCCGGAATAGAAATTGCGGTAATATTGGGATTTGGTCAGATTAACATTCATAGGAACCTCCCTGTTCTTATTATATATGGAAAATTTTAGCACGAAAACAGCTCCGCGCATGCTCTTATATTTCTTTTATCGACAATTTTAAAAAAAATATTATAAAGGGCTAAAGGAAATTAAAATCATGCCGATATATGGGGTAAGAAGCAGAAAGGAATCTGTTTCGCAAGTGTTTTAGAAAGGAGACACCGTTATGCGTATTAACAATTATAGCAACATCCCGCAGGTCTATAAACTGAACCAGGCTAAGAAAATGAACGCTGCGTACGGAGCAAATGCATATTCCAAGGACGAAGTATCCATTTCTCAGACCGGCAAGGATTTTCAGACCGTGTATCAGGCGCTGGCAAGAACACCGGATGTCAGGGAAGAAAAGGTGGCAGAGCTGAAATCTCAGATCGAGAGCGGGAACTATAACGTGAGCACCGCTGATTTCGCGTCGAAGCTGCTCGAAAACTACAACGCAGCTGCCTTATATTAAGAGGAGATGGTGAATGGCCTCTTTGATGGATAACCTCCTGAACGTTTTAAAGGAGGAAGAGGATAAATACCATGTTTTGATCGACCTGGCCTGGGAGAAAAAGGATGTTCTGATCCGGGCGGATGTAGACCGGCTTTCCAAAATAACGGAAGAGGAGCAGACCATTACCGGCGAGCTCCATTCCCTGGAGGGAAAACGGCGGGCTGTGATCTCCGATATGGCGGTAGTGCTTCAGAAGGACCAGAAGGAGCTTACCGTGGACAAGATGCTTGAGATCTTGAGCAGGCAGCCGGAGGAACAGGCAAAACTGAGGGAGGTTCGGGATTCCCTTCGTGCCACCCTTGATGAAATGAACCGGATCAACGGACAGAACCAGATGCTGCTCCGACAGGCCATGGAGATGGTGGAATTTGACCTGACCCTGTTCCGGAGCCTCAGGCAGGCCCCGGAAACAGCAAATTATAACCGGTCAGCGGCGAACACCGGAGATCTCCTCGGCAGAAGCGGATTTGATGCAAAGCAGTAAAAAAAGGAAAAAGCGTTCTGCGTTCTGAGAAAGGAAGACGAAGATGGCAAACAGTATGGGCAGCCTGTACATTGGAAGCGCAGGCTTGAAAATGGCTCAGAACGCGATCAATACAACCGCAAATAACTTGTCCAATGTCAATACGACAGGTTATGTGCGGCAACAGGTCCTGTTTACGGACCGTGATTATGTCACGACGGATAAGAGCTTCAAGAAAGTCGGATATCAGCAGGCCGGGCTCGGCGTGTCGATCGGCGATGTGGTTCACGCTCGTGACACTTTTTTGGACCAGTCTTACCGGAGAGAGTGCTCCCGGTCTAATTTCTATTCCAGTTATTTCAACGCCGTAGAAGAAGTACAGAATTATTTTCAGGAGATGGAGGGGACGCAGTTCCAGGAATCCATCAATAATTTCTGGACGGCTTTACAGACCCTGGCGGATGATCCCGCGGATACGGTGAACCAGAACCTGGTGGTGCAAAAAGCCAGCCTTTTTCTGGCGCGCTCCCAGGCGGTACAGGATAATCTGGAACAATATCAGGATACGATCAATGTTCAGATCAGAAATGATATCAAGAGGGTCAATGAAATAGGAAAAAGGATCTCAGAGCTGAATACGGCGATCCAGGCCGTGGAGGCCGCCGGAAATGAAACGGCGATGACGATGCGGGACGAGCGGGATAATCTTCTGGACGAGCTTTCGAAGTTCGGCAAGGTCGATTCCCAGGAGCTTTTCAACGGCATTGTAAAGGTCAGCTTTGAGAATACGGAATTTATAGATGAAGTTACCTGCCGCGAGATGGGGTATGAAACAAACCCGGTCAGCGGCTATGTCAGCCCTCTGTGGCCCCACCTTTCAGAGCAGTATAACCAGGATACCGGCACCTACAACAAGCCGAACTATGTTTATCAGTACCGGGAAAACACCGTAACCTGGAATGAGACTACCGGGAAGTATGAAGAGAAGAACCCTCCGGAATATGTGCTTCAGTTCAAAACGACCGATCCCGAATATGGCGCGGATACGGGAGAACTGAAGGCGCTTTTATTGGCCAGAGGCGATAAAAATGCGAATTATCTGGACATGCTGACAAGCCGGACCGGAAAGGAGGTTCCCTACTTCACAAGCGCCGATTACCAGGATGAGATCGGCAGATGCATTATGGAAAACACGGAGGCGGAGACGGATCTTCTCGTGCATTCCATCGTGACGGCGATCAACGACATTTTCTGTCCGAATAAGGACCTTACTCTTGCAGCCGGCGATACGGTTACCTTGAACGGAACAACGTATAATGTCGGCGATGAGATAGAGATCAACGGGATGAAATTCACCCTGGGCACGGATGAGCTGAAAATACTGGATAAAGAGAACGCCTATGTAGGCGAGGACGGCGAGCTGCCGCCTCGTGAACTCTTTGTCCGTGACGGCTGCGAACGCTATACGAAGGTGCAGATCAACGGAGAAGATGCCTGGATCTATAACCCGGAGAACCCGAAGGATTCGTCAAAGCAGTATACGTCGAAGTGTCTGAAGGTGAATGAGGAACTGAAAACCCAGCCCTCGCTCCTGCCGGGCTACCGCAAGGTGGACGGGAAAGTGGCCTATCAGCTCGGAAACGCGATCAACAAGGTCTGGGACGAAAAGAGGATGACCCTGAATCCGCAGGACACCGAGCAGTGTACCTTCAAAGAGTTCTACAACAAGATGATCAACGACATCGCCATCAAGGGGACGGTGTATAAGAGCACCAGCGAGAGCTATGAGGGCGCCGTGCAGTCTATTGAGAACAACCGCCAGCAGGTTTACGGCGTATCCTCCGACGAGGAACTGCAGAACCTGATCCGGTATCAGAACGCCTACAACGCGTCCAGCCGGTTCATCAACGTGATCAGCTCCATGATGGAAGCTCTGATCAATAATCTGTAAAGGAGGCAAAGCCCATGCCAAGTCAGTTTTTTGGTTTAACCATCGCAGGCAGCGGGATCACTGCCTATCAGGCCGCCATCAACGCGACCGCCAACAACATTGCGAATGTCCAGAAGGAAGGATATTCGAGACAGAAGGCCTATATCAACTCCGCGGATGCGCTGCGGGTCAACACGCGGTACGGCTCCATCGGCGCCGGCGTTTCCACGGATGCCGTCAAGCAGCTGCGGGACGAGTATTATGACCGGAAGTACTGGGAGAACCAGAGCCGGGTCGGGTATTACGAGAACAAACTCTACTATATGTCACAGGTGGAAAATTATTTCATTGATGATGACACGATCACCGGCTTCACCGCGCTGATGATGGATATGGACAATTCCCTGAACGAGCTGAAGGCAAACAACGCCGATGAAACCGAGCGGAAGGCGTTTATCAGCAAGTGCAAGAGCCTGACCAATTATTTCAACAATGTGGCCAATGAGCTGCAGGGACTTCAGTCCGGGATCAACGACCAGATCAAGACGACGGTGGAGAACATCAATTCCATCCTTCAAAAAGTCGCCCTTTTGAATAAGGAGATCAACGTCATCGAGATCCAGGGCGGATATGCCAATGAGCTCAGGGATGAACGGAACCTCCTGGCGGATGAGCTTACTTCGATCCTGCCGGTGGAGATCAGCGAGGTTGAGATCGTGAACAGCAACGATCCCGACATGTATCTCGGAGCGCACGATTACACGATCAAGCTGCAGGGGCAGTATCTCGTGGACGGCTACACCTTCAACGAACTGGAATGCGTGGCCAGGGAGAAACTGCAGAATCAGAGCGATACGACAGGGCTTTATGATATCCGCTGGAAGGGGACCGGGGTCACCTTCAATCCGTACTCGAACGAGATGGACGGGGAGCTGAAGGCCCTGTTTGAAATGCGTGATGGGAATAATAATGCCAATTTCCAGGGAAATGCGGGGCAGGCGATGGAAAACTATTTCCTGACGGTCAGGGCGGATGACCCGTCTATGATAGCTGCGCTGGAAAACGGAAAGGAAGGGAAAGTCACGATCGACAACAAGAAATACGAATATGATGGTTATTCCGTCTCCGGGAATGAAGTGACGTTTCATATCGTGAACGGGGATGATGCTCTGAAGACAAGCAGCGCGGCGCTGAAAAATGTTACAGTTGCTGATGTACCGACCTTCAATGGTAATGCTACTCAGGAGGCTCTTCAGGATGAAGATATTTATACATTGCCTATTCAATTCACGGATAAGACTCCGACGGATGTGTACAGCCTGAATTTGCCCGAGAAGGGAATCATTACCGTGAATAACCACAAATATGAGTACGATGGTTTTTCCTATACGACCATGATCGGCGATGACGGAAATGAGACGATCAC
>JAEESA010000414.1 GCA_016286115.1 Lachnospiraceae bacterium | reverse complement strand
CATACCGATCCCGGCGGAAAACTCGTAAGGCATTTTGAAAAGAATACGCCTGTCCGCCAATCGCCGTACCAAGTAACATGAAAACGGCGGAAAGCCGGGCAGGGATGAAGTTGAAAACATCATCGAGCCTGGCTGCTGCCTTTCCGAAGAATTCATAACGGTCATTATGATAACCCAGCATCGAATCCATCGTATTGACTGCTTTATAACAAAGCCCTATGGCCGGTCCGAAAAGACAGGTAAAGAAAAGCGGCGCGATCACTCCGTCCGATGTATTCTCGGCGACTGTCTCCACCGCCGCCCGTGTAATGCCGGAAGGATCCAGATTTTTGGTATCTCTCCCGACGATCCTTCCGACAGCGTTTCGGGCCTCTTCGATCGTTCCGTTTTTCAGCTTCTGATATACATTTGTGCTTTCTTCCGCAAGGTTCTTTGCCGCCAGCACATAAAAGGTAAGCACTGCCTCTGCGAAAAACCAGAGCAGCCAATGAACCCAAAAAGCAAGGGCTAAAAATGCAACGGAAGCCGCAGCCGTACACCCGGTCACGATCACCCACAAAAGGAGACCCCTCCAAAACTCGGAGCTCCTGTTTCGTTCCTTTTTTTCCGTATTCGAAAGCAGCTTCTTCTCCAAAAAGCCAATGAATTTACCCATCAGACGGACCGGATGAGGAAGCCACTCCGGATCGCCGATCAGAAGGTCCAAAAGGACGCCGAGACAAATTGCTGCCAAATGAATAAGGATCAATCTTTCCATTACAAAACCTGCCACAAGGAATAAACCGCAAGGATCAAAAGACAAACCAGCTCACTGACGGCCACGTAAAAGCCTGCCGTATCCCCGGTCACGCCGCCAAACCTTTTTTTGCAGAGGGAAGCATAATACAGCGTAAAAATCACGATTCCGGCAAGAACAAAAACCCCGGAAAGCGGGCAGAACAGGATCAAAAAAACACTCGCTGCCACGGCCTGCAGAGCAAGGAAAACAATGCCTCCTTTTCCCGGCCCTTTTGTTTCCCTCGCCAGCATTCCATCCGGTCTGGCCTTTTTCGATGTAAGGCTGGTAAGCCCGCAGAAAGAACGCGCCAGCACAAAGCATACCGCATATTGGTAAAGGCCGGTCAATTCACCGGTTTTTGCCGAATCAAAAATCAAAAGATACAGCGCTCCCAGCCAAAGCAGGGCAAACACTGCAAACCGGATCACCGCAAACGCCCCAATATGCGGGTCCTTTAAGATCTGAAGGCTCTTCTCCTTATCGTGGAAAGAGGACAACGCATCCTCTACATCCAAAAAACCGTCCATATGAAACCCGCCCGTCACGATCAACGGTATAACCGTAAGAAGGATCATCAGAACAAAGACCGGAAGATTTAAGATCAGATTAAGCCGGATCATTCCAAAAGTAAGGCCTCCGATCACCGCGCCAACGAACGGGAGAAAAAGGATCGCTCCGCTTCCTTCTCCTTCTTCAAAACGGACGCGGGGCATGGGGATTCTTGAATACAGGGCAAACGCCGCCAGAAGATCTTTCAGTACTTTCATTTAGGATCCTCTCCTTCCGTCAAATCCACAACCCTGTCCACGTATTCCCGCAGCCGTTCGTTCAGCCTTGCTGTCAGGCGGACATACTCCACTGTTTCTTCATCCATCCCCTCTTCCTCAAAAAACCGATTGGAAACGATCACCGGATGGCCGGCGCGGCTGCATAAGAAAAGCACCTCCTCCAGGATCCGTCTGGCCAGTCCCTCCATAGACAATCCCTGATTTTCGCTCGAATGCATCTCATTTCCCGCAAGATTCGAAAGACATTCCAAAAGACAGGTAGTTTTTGACAGATCACCATATCCCACGACATGCGTGATCAGCTCTCCCGGCCATTCGGCCGTAAGAAAGCCCTTTCCCTCCCGCATGCCCTGATGGCGCTTCACGCGCTCCTCCCCTTCTTTTCCGTAAGGGATCATCGTGGCAATATAGAGCTTCGGCCCACCCTCGGAAAGCTCGGCCGCCAGCTGCTCCGCTGTTTCGGATTT
>JAEESA010000105.1 GCA_016286115.1 Lachnospiraceae bacterium | reverse complement strand
CATTCGCCCAGACCTTTTCAAGCCCAACACCACCAAGTATAATGAGCAAGAGCTGGAAGCCCTCTTGGGTGATGACTCCAAACCGGTATTCGTCTTCGAAGACGGAGAAGTGCTGGGCCATGCATTTTGTTTGATAACAGAGGTCAGGGATGACAAACTGCTTCAGGACATCAAGACGCTCTACATTGATGACATCTGCGTGGATGAAGCGGCAAGAGGCCGCCATGTGGGAAAGCAGCTGTTTGATCATGTGAAAGCGTATGCAGATAAAATGCAGTGCTATAACATCACCTTAAACGTCTGGTCCTGCAATCCCGGAGCGATCCGCTTTTATGAAGCCATGGGAATGGTCCCCCAAAAGATCGGGATGGAACTGCTTTTGCAATGATTGTCTTTTTGCTGTTTTTGTGATAAGATTTCGGCGTTGTCAATGGCATCCTGAAGAAGTTTACAGGCTTTGTTTACTTTATGACAGGGAGGTATAAGAAAGGATATGAAAACCATTTTTTCGAGGGTCAAGCTGAACCCGAGACTTTACGATACGCTGATGAAGCTGAACGGGAAATACGCGGTGCTGTATAACAGCCAGTTTGCGTAATAACGACAAAAAAACGAGACATAAAAAACACGGCCTTCACAGGCCGTGTTTTTTGATATGCGCTTGACTGCGAAAGAAATATGTTTACGATGCTTTCTCGGCTTGAATCGAGTAACCGGTCGCTTCATGTGTTTCCAAATACTTGTCGACTCGCTTTTTGACATTATCGACCAGATTGTAATAGTAAAATGTGTAATCGCCCTTGTGATAGCTTTGCGGGCCGAGGATATCGTATTTGCTGCCCATATCGCTTACAGGGAGTTCATCATTCGTGCAGATGACGACGCCGCGTTCAAGATCCACCTGCGCGTCCGCGAGACCCGGAGATTTCTCTTCGTATTCTTCGCCTTCATCATTTTCGTAGACCCGGCTGCCCAGGTTTTCGGAAGCAGGCGCGTAGGTTTCATCCCGCTTCCAGTTGATGGGGTTGATGCTGATCGCGTTCTCCAGCACAACGATATTGTCCGCGTCCTTATTTTCCGGTCCTTCCGTATTGTAGGAAATGATAACGCCCGTGTCGTCCTCTCCTTCGGCGAACTTAAGGTGCGGGTATTTCTCCAGGTCGTCCTTTGTCACGGAATAACCGATGACATAGGCGGCCACCATCCGTTCATAAAGATCCGGATGCGCCTGCATATATTCCTCCAAAACGATCTTTACCATGATCGACCCCTGGGAATGGCCTGCCAATATGAACGGCCGCCCGCCGTTGTAATGTTCAAAGTAATAGTCCAGCGCGCCGTAGATGTCGGTCCGTTGCTCCTGCATCTGGAATTCCTCAACCTCCGCTCCTCTTAAAGGGGCCAGCGCGTTCAGATTGCTCTGCCGGTAAACAGGAACGAAGAGGTTGGTCGACTCCTTAAAGACATAGGCATCCTTTAATATGGTGGCCCCTGCCCCGATTCGCATGATCGAATCCTTGATCGAGATAATGTCGGGCATCTTATCGCTGGCAACGATGGTCGGATAGATGAAGAAGGTATCCACCTCATATTTTGGGATGGATACGCTCAGCCAGTTTTGCGATTTGGAGTAGTCGGTAGACTCCCCGACGAGCTCCCTGATCTGAAAATCAGACGATTCCGACAGCTCCTGCTTCTGCCCGGGCATGATCTTATATACCTGCATCGTATCGAATTTGATAACCTTATGTGTCACCATGAGAATGAACACGATAAGGCCGGCAGCGCATGCTGCCAGGATAAGAATGGATCTGAGTATCCGCACACCCTTCTTCGGCGGCTTTTTCGGTTCCTTTTGTTTCTCTTTTTTTGACATTCTTTATGTCTCCTCTACACAATTTTTTTCGGCTTCGCCGATCTCCACAAAACAGTACGTCTTTAGTTCTCCGCCATCTTTTACTTTGCATATTCGATCAAAGCACTTCTGTCTATTTTATCACAGCAACACGCCCAGCGTCATCAAAAAATCGAGCGAACCTGAGTTGTTAAAACGCAGATTTTATGATACAATTTTTGCGTTTATTAGCTTTAAATTTCCGGATATTCAACGCCGGAAGAAAGGATGTATGACACGTATGATCAAAAATGTAACCAAGAAAAAAGGAATTCTTAGCATAGCTGCCTGCGCGGCGGCTGCGGCGTTTTGTTTCGGAGGATTGTGGGCGCCGGAAACAGCGTACGGCTATAACCTCCCGGATCCGGCAAAGATGGCGGAAGAGGCCTTAAAGAACGCCCAGAAGGAAGGGCTCACGCCCGGAACGGATTGGACCGTGGCTGTGTATCTCTGCGGAACAAATCTGGAATCCTTCGGCGGGTCTGCTTCGGAAGACATCAGTGAAATGCTCTCGGCAACCATTCCGGACAATGTGAACGTGCTGCTTCTGACCGGAGGCACAGCGGAGTGGCAGGATCCGGAGGTGGAAGGGTACGTGAAGCCCTCGAATGATCACACCCAGATCTGGCAGGTCACGGATGAGAGGATGATAAAGCTCTATGATTATTCCGATTATCTCAATCTTTCCGACAGCTCGACGATCAGCAGCTTTCTGGAGTTTGCCGTGGAATATGCCCCGGCGGAACACATGATGGTGGATTTCTGGGATCATGGCGGCGGTCCCATCGACGGCGCCATTAACGCAGAGAACCCTGATAGCGATGATATGGAGCGGGAAGAAATTTTAGTGAATGAGTTTGAAAAAGAATTGAATACCGTCAACCAATATCGCCAGGAAAAGATCCCCGGGATCGGCAATCTGGACATTGTTTCCTATGACTGCTGCCTGATGGGAAACGCGGAGATCGCCTATGCGCTTTCCGGCTCGGCGGATTACTTCATCGGTTCTGAAGAAGTCGAACCCGGAACAGGTTGGAATTACAATTTCTTAAGCGTTTTCTCAGAAGACGGTTTCTTTGAGCAAAGTGCAGAAGACCAGAGCATTTCCATCGGGAAAAGGGTCATTGATCTTTACCCGGGAGATACGGATCCCGCAAATGCAGAGGAGACCTGGACGAATGGAGACGTTTATGAACTGACTCTTGCTCTGGTAGATCTTAGCCGCATGGACAAAGTGGCCGAAGCAGCAAACAATCTCGGAGCGGTTCTGGGAAGGATCTATGAAAACCCGGAAGAGTACTCGAAAGTAGCCCGGGCCATTGAAAATATTCCTCAGATATTCTATGGCGAGATCGGCGTTTCGGACATCTATCATCTGTCAAAGGCTATTTCCGACGCGAACATCTCCGGTGATCTGACCTCGGCTGCAAACGCCCTGATCGAGGCAGCGGGAAAAGCGCCGGCAGCTGTCGAAAACAAAGGGCAGCTTGGGCCTGCGTTGAATGAAGAAGCGGCTGTTTTATACCGGGGGCTGACCTCGGAATACGCCGGCGGGATCGGGCTCTCCATCTTCCATCCCATCGGGTCTGATGTGGATCCCCATGCTTTGGAGAACGCTATGGAAGGCGGAATATACCAGGGTCTTTCCATGGTCAAAAGAGCCCCGTATTACGGGAATTACGCGAGCGATCTGGCCACAAGGCAGGACAAGAAGAATTTTGACGGAAAGATCACAACGGAATGGGATGATGAAAACAATCTGATCTATATGGGCATCAAAAAAGGAAAGATCGGCCGTATCGCCACCGTTCTCGCCGAGATCAGCGCAACGGAAGGGGAAACGGAATACCGTCTCGGCAGCATGAAGGCAAATTATAACCAGGAGCTGGATCGGTATGAGGTTCCGGAAATGCAGAGATGGATGAGCTTTGACGACGTTCCCTTCACCTATGACGTTTACGATGTGAACGGCGTGCGGATGTATGAGATCCCCATTTACGAAGAGACAGGCACAGCGGAGAAGTATCACGAGGGAGATGTCGTGCAGGAAAAGGATATCGTTAAGCTTCTTGCCATAGAAGAAAACGGATACACGCGGATCTACAGCGTGTTTGCACAGGGCACTGACCGTACCCGCATCCTCACGCCGGAAGAAACCATTTCCTTCCATCCGCTCCGGTTCAGGACAGACGGGGAAAACGGTGAATACGTGGCAAATAAGCTCGTGACGGTCGAACCCGAAATTTTACCCGATAGGGAAGACGCTCCTGCCATTCACATTCTGCATGCGCAGTTTTCACGGCCTTCTTCGGATGATGATTATTTGGCCGGCTTTGTGTTCAAGGCGTATGACTGGAATTACAATGTGTATTACTCCGACCCCATGGCCATCGTGGAGTTCAATCTGAACAAGCTCGTTCTTGATCCGGTCTGGGCGCAGGAATACACCGGAAAACCGATCACACCGGAACCCGTATTTTCCTATCCGGATATCGAAAGCATGAACACAGAGATCGTGGAAAGCTGGTTCGGCGTTTATGTTAAAACTGAGTATTCCAATAACGTGAACCGCGGCACGGCAACAATGACGGTCACGCTCACGGACAAGGCCGTCGGTGATGTACTCCGCACCCTGACGCAGGACTTCATCATTGTGAGCGACGAAGATGCCGAAGTGACTACGGAAGAAACGCAGGATGGCGACAACAAGGTCATTACGACGAAAGTGATGTACGCGGACGGCTCCGGCACTATAACGCAGGAAACGATCTACGCGGACGGTTCCTCCCACAGCGTGTGCTCTTATGTGAGCGGCATGGGCAAGACACTGTCTATCACGACAACAGATAAAGATAAGGCCGGCCTCTATGCGATCGCAGAGTATCTGCCGGAAAACCAGATCCTCGATCTGGTCCGCTACGAAACGAACCAAAAGAGTGCCTACATCCCGGCGACGGTCACCGACTGCAATCAGGTTGAATATTCCGTAACAGCCGTATACGGCGGAGCCTTCGACGGTGCAAAAAGCGTAAAGACGGTTACGATCGACGCAGGACTCACCTTCGTGGAAAAGAATGCCTTCAAGGGGATCTCCAAGAAGCCGACGATAAAGATCCGGGCCAAAAAGAAAGCCTACAAAAATATGGTCAAGATGATCAAAAAGTCCGGCGTGCCGAAGAAAACGAAGTTCAAACGCATCAAATAATTAGGGCGCATATTTAATCGAGGATGCCGGATTAATCCGACATCCTCGCGCGCGGGCGGCGTTCGGCGTAAGCCGAAACATTTCCCTACGCCCCCTGCGCATAAAGAAGGGGAAACGCGATCAATGCGTTTCCCCTTTTGTTTCTTCAGAGCCGGGCATGTGATAGATTTCCTTCATGCGCTCCACATACTCATCCTTTGGCATGGGCTTTGCGAAGTAGTATCCCTGGATCATATCGCAGCCCTGGTCTTTCAAAAACTCCACCTGGTCCTTATCCTCAACACCCTCGGCTACAGTCCGCATTTTAAGCCGTTTGGCAAGCCGGATCGCCTCCGAGACAACCGCTTCTTTTCTCTCCGGATCCGCATTTCCGCGGAAGAAATCCGCATCCAGTTTCAGCACATCCAAATTCATATCCTTGAGCGAATTGAGCGAGGAATAACCGGAGCCGAAATCATCCATGGAAACGGAAAAGCCGTAGGCTTTCAACCGGTCAATGGTTTCTATGATCGCGTTCTTGTCATCGAAGAACGCGCTTTCCGTCAGCTCGATCTCAATGAGATCGTGCGGAGTTCCGGCCGCATCCACCATGTTCAGGATCTGATCCGCAAGATCGTCCTCCGCGAAATGAGCGCGGGAAACATTTACGGAAACCGGCACGCATTTCAATCCCAGATCAAGCCATTTCTTCTGATCCTCCGCCACATGACGCAGCATATAGTGGTCGATATTGGTGATAAAGCCGTTCTTCTCAAAAACCGGAATAAACCGTCCCGGCGGGATAAATCCATACTCCGGAGACTGCCAGCGGATCAGCGCTTCCGCTCCGATCAGCTCTCCCTTATCCGGGGAGTATTTCGGCTGATAGTATACGACAAACTCTTCGTTATCAAGCGCTTTTTTCTGATTCTCCTCAACCGTATTGATCCACTGCTCGTCCTCCATCAGCTTCTTGTCGAAGAACGCGATCCCGTCATCTTCCGTTACTTCCAGCGTGGATTTCGCGGTGACGGCGTTGTTATAATACTTCTCGATCTCCGCATCCTTACGCTTTTTGAGCTTTCCGTCAACGATATTGGGCTCAATGATCTGAACGCCGGCCTGGAAGTTGAAGGTATGGGAGGTTTCGGTATCTTCCGACAGCTTCGCAGAACCCGAAGATATATCCACATTCTTTAATTTCCACAAAAGGTTTTGGATCCGCCCCTTTGCAAATTCATCATTGGGAGCCTCCAGAAGCAAAGCAAAGGAGGACGAACTGACATGAGCGCTCAACTCCGTTCTGGGGGACAGGTTCTGCCGGATCTGCTCTGCCATCCTATACAGCAAAATCTGCCCTTCCTCCAGCGAATGGCACATGCAATAATTCCGGTATTTCACGATCACAAAATGAACCATGGCATATCGTTTGCCGGCGCTTTTCCGCTTTTTCAACAAACGGTTGCCCTTGAGCAAAAACGCCATCCAGTTGTTTCCCCTGGTCACTTCATCGACCAAAAACAGCTCTGTCAGCCGTTTTTTCATGATGAACCCGCGAATGACCCTGACAATACGGACGAGCATCAGCAGCACCACGAGCACGTTCAATGCGCCCGCAATACTCACCAGCACGATCAGATCCGTTACATGAACCTGGACGTATGCTTTTTGAAGAAGGCGATGCCCGTCGGAAAGCCGCATTTCGATCCAGACCGGCATATCAAGGATCTTTGCATCCTCGTCCTCTTCTAAAGAATCCACATCCACCAGGTCCGGTTCAACTCCGGAAAGAACCCTTATCGCCTTGTGCTGTATCGAGGCCAGATTTGGAAGGAACATACCCATTCCCGAGTAGAAGAGGTTTTTGTCTTCGGTATCCTCATACACCAGATAGTCTCTGTTTCCGAACAGTGTAAACAAAGGGCCGCCCCTGTAGCTGCAGGTGTCTTCCCCATGCTTCGTAACTACGTTTCCGTCTTTATCCAGAACAAAATAATCCGGGTAGTCCAGCATCAGCTCATCCAGGATGGCGGAATCGGCCTCCATGAAGGTTGCGTCATAGAAGGCGGACGTGTGTTTGATCAGCTCATACTGATTATCGATCTTCGAGCTGATCGAATACAGAATGAAAAAAAGGAACGCGCCGTTGATCAGAATAAACGTTAATAAGAAAAAGAAGATCAGCGAGATAAAAGATAACAATGTATACGATCTTCTGATCCTGCGAAAACTCTTCTCCATTGATCCAGTCACGATAAAATACCTCCGGGAAAACTGGTCTTACAGCTTCGGCAAAAACTCGGTAAGTTTGATCGTCTCCACATCGTTCTGCGTCAAGCGGATATTGGAAACATATTCATTTCCTTCCGGATCCGTCACTCTCATCTCTACCACCGTTCCTTCTCTGGCGGCTTTCTCCTTCAGCATCTCCAGAAACGGTACCACTTTGGGATGGTCGTTCTTAAAGAGATCCAGTCTTTTTTTGATTTCATTGAGTATCATTTTGTCCAATACCATAATATTTCCTCCGGGTGAACTACAAAACTACAATACCAAAAGAATTATAACACACTTGACCCTATGCAACAAACAACTTGCGCCATCCTCTCCTAACGGTTACACTAAAGGTATTCATAGATAAAGGAGAAAACGATCATGGCATGGTATGATGAAGCAATTTTTTATCACATTTATCCACTGGGCCTTTTAGGCGCGCCAAAGTACAACCCACATGACGGCGTTACGCACAGGCTCCCTGCACTTAACCCATGGATCGACCACATTAAAAGTATCGGCTGCAACGCGATCTATATCGGCCCTCTCTTCGAATCCGAAGAGCACGGGTATGACACCACGGATTATAAGAAACTGGACAGCCGCCTCGGCGACAATGATGACCTGAAAAACTTTGTAAAGAACTGCCACGACGCGGGAGTAAAGGTGATCCTGGACGGCGTGTTCAACCACACGGGCCGCAGCTTCTTCGCCTTTAAGGATATCCAGGAGCACCGGGAGAATTCCAGATACCGCGACTGGTACGGAAACGTGAATTTCTACGGAAACAATGAGTTTAACGACGGTTTTTCCTATGACAACTGGGGCGGATATAACGTTCTGGTGAAGCTGAACCAGCGGAACCCGGAGGTTCGTGATTATATCTGTGACGTGATCCGTTTCTGGGTCAGCGAATTCGATATCGACGGCCTGCGGCTGGATGCCGCGGACGTGCTGGATTTTGACTTTATGAAGGCGCTGCGTGGGACCGCCAACAGCGTCAAGCCGGACTTCTGGCTCATGGGCGAAGTCATCCACGGCGATTATACAAGATGGGTAAACGAAGGCACGCTTCATTCCGTTACAAACTATAACCTTCATAAGGCGCTGTACTCCGGGCATAACGACCACAATTATTTCGAGATCGCGCATACAGTGAAGCGCCTCTACGACATGGGCGGAAGTCGTCCCGACGGGCTCAAGCTTTACAATTTCGTCGACAACCATGACGTCGAGAGGATCTACACGAAACTGAACAATAAGGCGCACATGGCTCCGGTACACGTCCTCCTGTATACGCTCCCCGGCGTGCCTTCGATCTACTACGGATCGGAGTTTGCGATCGAAGGCAGGAAAGAGGCATTTTCAGATGCGTCCCTTCGTCCGGCGTTAAACCTTGATGACTTCAAGGATGCGCTCACCAACAATTCCGTAACGGCGCTGATCGCGCGTCTCGGAAAAGCAAGGCAGAGCACGCCGGCTTTATCCTACGGCGATTACAGAGAACTGGTTCTCACCAACCGCCAATATGCCTTTGCCAGAAGATCCGGCGACGGATACTGCGTAGTTGCGGTAAATAACGACGACGGTCCGTACTCCATGTCGCTTCCCGCCGAGGGCGGCAGCACCTTCCTCAGCCTTCTCTCCGGCAAAGAGTTCCCCGTACAAAACGGGCAGATTTCGATCACGCTCGAACCCAATTCCGGAGACATCTATGTTCCTTCCGACGGCAAGGAGCCTTCTGCTTGGAAGGAAGTGGAGGTTAGTACCCCCTCTGCAGCCCCTGTGAAAGAAGATTTCCGGGAAGTGCAGGAAGCCCCGGACTCATGGATGGAAGTTGAAGAACCCATCAAGGCTGCGACAACAAATAACAGCTGGGCCGAGGTCTCTGAAGACGGAACCGACATCCCCTGTGAGGAACCCGCGGCGAAACCCGAAGAAAACGGTTCAAAGAACGAGCCGGAACCTGCTCCCACACCCGCGCCCTCTGCCCAGGGTTCTTACGAAGACGGCGTGATCAAAGGCCTTCAGGAAGCGGTACTCGCGCGGATGGAAAAGAACGGACCCATCACCGACCAGATGCGGCGGGATGTGGAAGCCAATGTGTATCACGATTCACTGATCAACTGGATCAAGAGCTTCTAAGGGAAAGAAGATTAAAAAAATCGCGCAGGGGTTTTCCCCTGCGCGTAGTTTATAATAGCCTTCCCTTTTCGCCGGTCTGTATTCTCTTTACCTTTTTCGAGGTGGTCTTCTCAAACTCCCTGTCCCTTAACCGCAGGCGGATGATCCGCTTTGAGGGCGGTACGGATCTGTTGATCTCCGCCACCTTTTTCTTAAACAGCTCCTCTGCCTTGTCCTTAAACTCGGGGAACGGATACACTTCGGCAGTGATCTGTTCTTCCTCGGAATAGACCAGGATCTCCTGCATCCACTCCAGATTCGCGAACTTGTTTTCCAGCTCTTCGGGAGAGATGTTCTCTCCGTTGCTTAAGATGATCAGGTTCTTCTTCCGCCCGGTCAGATAGAGGCGGTTGTCCTTAACATAACCGAGGTCTCCGGTTTTCAGCCACCCGTCCTCCGTAAACATCTCGGCCGTGGCTTCCTCATTTTTGTAATACCCCAGCATGACCGACGGGCTCTTCACCTGGATCTCGTCCTCCACGACACGCACCCGGCAGCCTTTAACGATCAGGCCGACCTCGTCCCCGATTGTCGGATCATGAAGGCTCGAGGAAGCGATCCGCGGGGAGCATTCCGTCATCCCGTAACCCTGGAACAAAGGGATCCCCATCTTCTTAAAAGCCTTCACAAGATCCGGCGCAAGATAGGCTCCGCCGCAGAAAATACAGTTCAAGTCTTTTCCGAATACTGTTCTGCCGATCACCTTCATCGGCACGAGCGGTTTTTCCTTATGTGCCGCCATGATCTTCCGGTAGATCGTTTCAACGATCATCGGAACGAGCAGGATCTTGGTCGGTTTCACGAGCTTGATGTTGCGCGCGATATGCATGATGGAATCGTTGATGCAGACGGTCAC
>JAEESA010000413.1 GCA_016286115.1 Lachnospiraceae bacterium | reverse complement strand
CCAGGGCTTCTTCCCGAAGCTCTGTGAAGGAATGCAGAAAGTGGACGGAGGCAGCATTGTGGTCGTAAGCCGCGGCTTAGGCGGCGAAACGAGTATTCCCAGGATCAACAATCGTCCGGAGATCGTGGTCGTTGATGTAAGCTGGTACTAAACAAAGGAAAAACTGCTTTACCGATAGGGATGATAATGCAACGCCGGGTGCGACATGAGTACCTTATAGGAACTGAAAGGGCAGTAATGAATATGCTGCCCTTTTTATGTATGCGGTGTTACCTGCGATAAACATCAGGGATTTCCTGCAGACGAAATGGGGAAAGTTTTTGAGGTACCCGTGAAGAAATGACTGGTGAGGAGAGGCAATATGAAAATACTGCTGGTCAACAAATTTCTATACCCGAACGGCGGATCGGAAACCTATATGTTCCGGCTTGGGGAAAGTCTGGAGAAGCACGGACACACTGTCCAGTATTTCGGCATGGAGCATCCTGACCGATGTGTTGGCAACGCGGTTGAAGCCTACACGTCCATGATGGATTTTCACACGAGCAACGGACTTGCGAAAATAAGCTATGCGTTCCGGACAATCTATTCCGTGGAGGCGAGAAAGAAGCTGCGCCTCGTGCTGGACGATCTTCAGCCAGATGTAATTCATCTCAATAATTTCAATTATCAGCTCACACCTTCCATGATCGTGGAAGCGATAAAATGGAAAAAGAAAACAGGTCATCAATGCAGGCTCGTCTATACCGCACACGATTTCCAGCTGATCTGTCCTAATCATCAGTTGTTTAATCCGACGGAAGGAACGATCTGCGAACGTTGCCTGAACGGCGGGAATATGCGGTTTGTCAACTGTATAAAAAAGAAGTGCATCCACGCATCCGGCGTAAGGAGCCTGCTCGGCTTTTGTGAGGCGTTTTATTGGAATACCCGGAAGATCTACGGTCATCTCGATACGGTAATCTGTCCTTCACAATTCATGAAGGAAAAGCTGGACAGCAATCCGGTACTCGCAGCAAAAACCGTTTTTCTTCGCAATTTTGCGGAAACCGCGTCAAACGACGTAATGGATACATCTGTGGTAAGTAAACTGCCTGAGCGGTATGTTCTCTATTTCGGGCGCTTCTCAACAGAAAAAGGGATCGGCACCCTTCTCAAGGCGATGCGCGCATTGCCTGAGATCCCCTTTGTTTTAGCCGGAAACGGTCCTTTGTTGGATCAGGTGAAAAGCGTCCCGAATGTTACCTATGTGGGCTTCCTGTCCGGCGGTGTACTGAACAGCGTGATCCACCATGCTGCTTTCAGCGTGATCCCGTCCGAATGGTATGAGAATTGCCCATATTCCGTTATCGAGAGCCTGATGCTTTTCACGCCGGTCCTGGGCGCGAAGATCGGAGGAATTCCTGAACTGATCAGTGACGGGATCACGGGAGCACTTTTCCGGAGCCAAGACGCAGAAGACCTGACAAGAGCCATCAAAGACCTTTGGGAACAGCCGCAAAGGTTGGATACATATCGGGAAAACTGCAAAGCCGTGGAATTTGATACGGTCGAGACATATACCCAAAAGCTGATGAAGCTTTACAGTAATACTATTTCTGAAAACGGTGAGAAGGATCATGAGTAACGAAAAAAAACTAAACGGCACAGTAATTGTCACCTATCGCTGCAATGCTCACTGTACGATGTGCAACCGGTATAAGGCACCTTCAAGACCGGAGGAAGAGATAAGCATCGAAACTATCAAAAAGCTTCCGCCCATGTATTTTACCAATATTACGGGAGGGGAGCCTTTTATTCGTGACGATCTCGAAGAAATCGTGGAGGAGCTCAGCAAGCTGTCGGATCGGATCGTGATCAGCACAAACGGATTTTTCACAGATCGCATTCTAAAATTGACCAAACGATTTCCGAAGGTTGGGATCCGTATTTCTATCGAAGGACTGGAGAAAACCAACAATGAGATCCGCGGTCTGCCAGATGGATTCAACCGCGGATATGAGACCCTGAAACAGCTTCGGGCGAGAGGTATGAAGGA
>JAEESA010000412.1 GCA_016286115.1 Lachnospiraceae bacterium | reverse complement strand
ACAGAGAGCTTTGTCGGATCAAAATCATAGATTGCCTCTTTATCGATGATCTCCTTGCCAAACGCATAGTAATTACCCGCCTCGTTGATCTCTCCCCGTGCATATTCCGCGAGGAATTTCACCTGTTCAAACGTCTCCTTCCCATGGAGCGCAAGGTTCCGCCGGGAAATGTCGAGGCTGCTCATCAACAGGTAGCTGCCCGAGGTCGTCTGCGTCAGATTGATGACCTGGCGGACATAGCCCGCATGGATATTCTCACCGGTGAGGAGGAAGCTGCTCTGCGTGAGGCTTCCGCCGCTCTTATGCATACTGACGGAGGACATGTCCGCCCCCGCCTTCATGGCCGAGATCGGCAGCCCCTTCCCGAAATAAAGATGCGTGCCGTGTGCTTCGTCCGCAAGGACCAGCATCCCCGCTTCATGGGCGAGCTTCACGATCCCCTGGATGTCCGAACAGATCCCGTAATAGGTCGGATTGTTCACAAGCACGCAGGCCGCGTCCGGATTCTTTTCAATGGCCTCCTTGACCTGCGATAATTTCATTCCGAGCGAGATCCCAAGCCGCTGGTCCACCTCCGGATTGACATAGACCGGGATCGCCCCGTTCAAAACCAGCGCGTTGATCACGCTTCGATGCACGTTTCGCGGCAAAATGACCTTATCGCCCCGTTTGCACGCGGAAAGCACCATACTCTGCACAGCGCTGGTCGTGCCGCCCACCATAAAGAACGCGTTCGCCGCCCCGAAAGCTTCCGCCGCAAGGATCTCCGCTTCCCGGATCACCGACACCGGGTGGCAAAGGTTATCCAGCGGCTTCATGCTGTTCACGTCGATAGAAACACAGCGTTCTCCGAGAAAATCGGCGAGTTCTTTGTTCCCGCGCCCTCTTTTATGCCCGGGCACGTCAAAGGGGACCACCCGCGCATCCCTGAAATCTTCCAGCGCCTCCAAGATCGGCGCCCGGTTCTGATTATTTTTCTCTTCCATGGTTATGCTATTATTTCCTCCAAAGACAGCTGCTCGCCGGTGAGCTTGTCTTCAAATCCTTTCATAAATGTGCGGAGCCGTTCCTGGTCAAACTGGATCCCCCGCTCTGTCAGGAAACTGCGGATCATCGGCATCAGTTCCTGATTGTTCTCAGAAATACAGTCAAATTCTTTCCCAAAGGCCTCGTCATACCGTTTCGACATGCCCGGGAAATGCTTATCCAGCATTTCATAGAAATATTCCCGGCTCCCGTCCCTTAGCTTGCAGCCGATGAACTTGCACAAAACCCCGAACGGCATTATTTCCTCCACGAGTTTTAAGACTTCCTGGATCGTTTCCTTCGAATCGTTGATAAAGGGAAGGAACGGTCCCATGGAAACAATGGTCGTGACACCGGCCGCCTTCAGCGTTTTCAACGTTTCCACACGGCTCCTCACCGAAGCCGCCGACGGCTCCAGGATTGCGCTCAGCGCCTCCTCCGCAGTGTTGAGCGGCATGATGCAGACACATTTCGCCTTTTCACTGATATTCTTCAGATAATCCAGATCCCGCAGGATCAGGTCGCTCCTCGTCTCCACCGCCAGGCCAAACCCATAATAATGGATATGGTGCAGGCATTTTCGCATGAGCTGCAGCTCCTTCTCTACCGGCTGATAGGGATCGCTCATCGAGCCCACGCCGATCATGCAGCGCCGCCGCTTGCTGTTTAAGGATTTCTCCAGCAAAGCCGGCCCGTTGATCTTGACCTCCACATCCTCAAAGTCCCCAGCAAACCGATAGCACTTGCTCCTCGGATCGCAACAGATACAGCCCACGGTGCAGCCTCTGTAGATATTCATCCCGTTCTGCGGGGTTAATACGGTTTTTGCTTCCTTTTCACGCATTCCGGTTCCTCACCATCTAATCATACAAAATATAGGCTTTCTTGCCAACAAAAAAAGAACGAAACTACAATACATAGTTTCGTTCTTATTATATCTATTTCCATATTATATTTCAATCGTGATTTAGTTTTTTATTGTCATGCGTCCGAGCAGGCGACGCTCCTGCCCGCCGAA
>JAEESA010000411.1 GCA_016286115.1 Lachnospiraceae bacterium | reverse complement strand
GATTCTACAAACTCTGCAGAGCGCACATAGCCTTCATTATTATCCTGAAGAAGATCCACATACTTTTCCTGCTTATCAGCCGATATGCCGAAAAGTTTAAGACGGGCCAGATAACCGGCGGTCTTGGCGCCTTTGAGAGCTACCTCGTTTTTATTGGTCTCTTCCAGATAGGCTTCCATATCTTCATCCTGATCAGCTTTTGTCCCACCGGCAAGCTGTTTATGCAATTTTGCGAGATCTGCTTTATCCCCTTTCTTTCCAACCGCGAAGATCTGGACATCCGTCCTTGCGATCCGGCTCAACACAAAGGCCTGTTTGTGGTTCTTCGCTTCCGCGATCCGCTTCACTTCCGGATTCGGGTTCGGATTATCCTGCTGCGGAGGCTGCTGCGGCTTTTTCTGATCCTCTCTTTCTTCCAGGATCTTGAACGCCTTTAACCCGGCTCCATGATGCAGAAGGATGATGAATTCACCAAGTTCCTTCCGGAATGCCTGCGTCTGTTTCAGTCTTTCCTTCACCGGATCCCTGAACTGCTTTTGCGTGGTAACAGAATTGATATATCTGTCCATGCACAGGTCCAGATTCATTACCTTTTCTCTCAGATACTGTTCCATGAGCCCGGCATCTTCTTCATTTGTGGCAAACCCCTTTTCCATCTGGGTGATAAAATCGTCCAGAGCAGTTTGAACCTCCCTCAGGAAATTTTGCGCGCTCAGCGGAGGTTTAATTTCATTGTTTGCTTCCAGCATCGCCTGGTAGGCTTTATACTTATTGATCAGAGCCTCTTCCTTTGTCTTTTCCGCGGCAAGCGCTTCCCTTTCGGCCTTATCCTTTTCTCTTTCCGCCTTATCCTTTTCCCACTGATCCGAGGCTTTCTTCTGAAGCTCGGCGATCAGAGCCGGGTCATTTCCGTTCACGATCACGCCGGCCAATGTGGTGATCTTTACCGGGTTGTTCTCACGATTGGCCTTTTTACTGGCAACCTCTCCGGCCAGAGCGGCATACCCCATCTGTTGAGATGCCACACTCTTGATCGACTCCGCTTCAGACATGATAAGCGACACCGCTTCGGGTTTATTCCGAAGATTCCGGTATGAATCGAGAACATTATCCGCGGCCCTCATAAGCCCGGCCAGTTTGAGCAGAAACGTGGCACCCAGATATTCCTGATACGCTGTGATCCCGTTTTTATTGAAGGGATGCTGCACGAAGTCTTTGTAATCGGTCAGAACCTCTTTCAGATTGATGACATCTTTGGCTTTTGCAAGCCCGGGATCGATCGTGGTGATGTTCGTGATCCAACGGGTGATCATCGTAACGTAGTCAGCTTCATCTCCGGCAACATTTTCCACATAGGATTTTTTGTAGCCCGGATCCGCGTCCTTGATGAATTCATCATTTTGATCCTCATTCGCCTCGATGATCGAGTCCTGTCCGTAAAGGGCGATCGTAAGCACTTCCGCAAAGGAATGCTGCTGGCTTAAGGCTCTTTCATTCTTCAGTGTACGGAGCGCGTTTGTCAGATCCTTGTGCAGCTTAAACTCATACTCCTTTTTCCCGTCTTCGCCTTCCTGCTGCTTTTCTACTTTCTGCGGACTGAAGATCGCATCCTCCCTTTCCACATAGCGTATCATATCCTCAGCAAGCATCCGTTTTGTATAGATATCGCCAAGTTCATTTGTATAATGCTCGCTTCCGGCCGACTCCATCTTGCTGACGATATCCACGGTCGCATCCAGATAATTTTGCAGAACCGTTTTGAGCGTGTTGTATTGTAAAGTAAGCGGCAGGATATCCTGTTGGAACTCCTCCTCAAAACGTGCCATATCTTTGTCAGAGGGTGAATGAACCATCACAGTCGGGATCTTTCCTTTTAATTCATTAAGAACAGCGTCCACTGCGTCGGAGATACTTTTACGGTTTTCTCTTTCCATCATAATGTCCAGCGGTTCATCCTCGCGGGGCAGGATCCCTTCCGCAACCTTCATATCATCCCGGAAGCTCTCATACCGTTTTATAATATCCTTTTCATGCTGCGCGCGTACTCTG
>JAEESA010000104.1 GCA_016286115.1 Lachnospiraceae bacterium | reverse complement strand
GGACGGGGTTACCGATTCATTTTTTGTTATTTTTTTGACACGTTTTCCTTGTAAATATGCAGTATACAATATATAATTTTAAGTGTTGTATGTATTAAGGGTATGTAGTATGCCCAAATATGATGCTTGAATTATCATCTCAAAACAGGCAGAAAGGAGAACATATGATATATTCAACAGAAGTACAAAATATGTGTCCGGTAACACAGGGCGTTCATCACGGAGCAGCTCCAATTCCGGAAGAAGCAAAGTGGGTACAGGCTAAGAAGATTGAGGATATTTCCGGTTATACACACGGTGTAGGCTGGTGTGCACCTCAGCAGGGAACCTGTAAGTTATCCCTGAACGTTAAGGATGGTATCATTCAGGAAGCTCTTGTAGAGACCATCGGATGTTCCGGTATGACTCATTCTGCTGCTATGGCAAGTGAGATTCTTCCAGGTCTTACACTTTTAGAGGCATTGAATACTGACCTTGTATGTGATGCTATCAATACTGCTATGAGAGAGTTATTCCTTCAGATCGTTTACGGTCGTACACAGAGCGCTTTCTCCGATGACGGTCTGGCTGTCGGCGCCGGTCTTGAGGACCTTGGAAAAGGCCTTCGTTCCCAGGTCGGTACCATGTATGCGACAAAGGAAAAAGGCGTTCGTTACCTTGAAATGGCAGAAGGTTATGTTACCGGTATCGCGCTCGATGAAAATGATGAAGTCATCGGCTATAAATTCGTTTCTCTCGGAAAGATGACCGACTTTATCAAGAAGGGTGATGATCCCAACACGGCGTGGGAAAAGGCGCAGGGCCAGTACGGCCGCGTGGACGACGCTGCAAAGATCATTGACCCGAGGGTAGAGTAAAAGAGGAAGAAAGGAGAGAAAAGTCATGGCTTTATTTGAATCATATGAAAGAAGAATTGACCAGATCAATGCCGCTTTGAAGGCGGTGGGCATCGAGTCCATCGAAGAAGCGGAAAAGATTACAAAAGACGCTGGCCTGGAGGTATACGATCAGGTAAAGAAGATCCAGCCGATCTGCTTTGAAAACGCTTGCTGGGCATACACCGTAGGCGCTGCGATCGCGATCAAGAAGGGCTGCCGCAAGGCGGCGGACGCTGCAGCGGCCATCGGAGAAGGCTTACAGGCTTTCTGCATCCCGGGTTCGGTTGCAGACCATCGGAAGGTGGGTCTGGGACACGGCAACCTTGGCAAGATGCTCCTTGAGGAAGAGACCGAGTGCTTCTGCTTCCTGGCAGGACATGAGTCCTTTGCCGCAGCGGAAGGCGCGATCGGTATCGCGGAGAAAGCCAATAAGGTGCGTACCAAACCGCTTCGCGTGATCTTGAACGGCCTCGGAAAAGACGCCGCGCAGATCATTTCCCGTATCAATGGCTTTACCTATGTAGAGACCAAATACGATTACAAGGCAGCGAAGCTGAACGTGGAATATGAAAAAGCGTATTCCAACGGGATCCGCGCGACCGTAAAGTGCTACGGCGCGGACGACGTGCAGGAAGGCGTTGCGATCATGCATCATGAAAACGTCGGCGTTTCCATCACCGGAAACTCCACAAACCCGACGAGATTCCAGCATCCGGTCGCAGGTACCTATAAGAAAGAATGCAATGACCTCGGAAAGAAATACTTCTCCGTAGCCTCCGGCGGTGGCACGGGAAGAACCCTTCATCCGGACAACATGGCAGCGGGCCCCGCTTCCTATGGTATGACCGATACGCTCGGCCGTATGCACAGCGATGCGCAGTTCGCGGGTTCCTCTTCGGTGCCGGCACACGTTGAGATGATGGGCCTCATCGGTATGGGTAATAACCCGATGGTCGGTGCGACCGTTGCGGTAGCCGTGCTTGTTGAGGAAGCGGCGAAGGCCGGAAAGTTCTGATTGCCTAAAAAAGCGCAGGGGATTGGGGTTAGCCCCAATTCCCCTGTTTACGAAGGAAACGTTTAGAACAGCGTTTCCGTCCCGCACAGGAAGACGATAACAATGGCAAATCAGGGAACAAAGCCGAAAAAGAAAAAAAGAAAGAAAAAGCGGCATGGGATCTACGTTCTGATCGTGCTGCTTTTTTTGCTGCTTGCAACTTTCTTCCTGTTCCTTTTTTACATGGTCAAGAACGGGAAGATCTCGTTCGGCGGCGGGCAGAAAAACCCGCTCTGGGCGGAGATGGTGAACGACCGGCAGTTTGTTGGCTTACGGGGCGTTGAAACGGAGCGCCTGGCCGAGGTCACGCGGTTTGGAACGTACGGCACCCATCTGCAGTGGGAAGGAACGTTTGAACCGGCGGAGGGGAAGGAAGTGAAGGGGCTGTCTCTTTGCTTCCAGGAAGCGCTTGGCGAGGATCCGGAAGGGAGCTTTGAAGCCATTTTCAAGAAGCCTTTGAGCGGGACGGACGAGTTTGAAACGGCCGCGTCTCTAAATGAAGGGATCGTGATGGATTTGCTGCCGGAGGGAGAAGCGGTGATGGCGCTTCGTGTGACCTATACGGATGACACGCGCGAGTTCTTAAGCTTTACGGACGTGAGCGAAATGACGCCGATCGATTATTACACGCTGACGGACGAAGGGAAAAACCGCCATATCACGATCACCTTTATGCATGACCAGGATATCGACTACGCGCTTTATTCCTGTGAAGAAGCGCCGCTTCCTTCTGAGGTGTATGACATCGTGATCGATCCCGGCCACGGCGGCAGGGATACCGGGGCTGTCGTGAAGGATATTACGGAACGAGACCAGACGCTTGCCTATGCGAAGGACTTAAAGGACCTTCTTGAAGAGAAAGGATATAAGGTGTTCCTGACGCGGGACGGGAGTGAGGACCGGCACGCGGACATGGCCTACATGATGTATGATGAGGACGGGCGGGTGAACACGACCTGCCGCTCCAAAGCCAAGATCGCCTTATCGATCCATTTTAACAGCGTCGGAGACTCGTCGGTCAGCGGGCTTGAGGTGTACTGCACCACAAGAGGAAATATCGATCTCGCGAAGGAGCTGGCGGATTCGATCGTGGAAGGCACGGGTTCTCCGTATTCCGCGAAAAAGAGCATGCGGCGCGCGAGCGGGGTGTATTCGAGGGCCTATACCGCGGAAGAGATCCGGAAAGAAGAAGGGGAGCCGGACGAGGACGGGTATGACCGTACGACGGAGACGGATTACTACTTTATGATCCGCGAGCCCGGAGAACTCTGGACCGGCGCGTTTGTGGACGGACGCGGCACAAAGTACGGGGAAAACCTCTTCCGGGATGAAAACGCGGGCGTGGAGAGCATCCTGATGGAACTCGGGTACTTGACGAACGCTTCAGACCTGGAACGGATCGTCACGCACCGCGAGGCCTATGTGGAAGCGATCCGCGATGCGGTCGTGTCGTGGCATGACAATCTTCTTGGCAGGACGGAGGAATAGTTTTGCGGGGATAAGCCGCTGAATTGTAACTTTCTTGACAAACAGCAGGGCAGTGATTAAAATTGGATTGTTATGAAGAGACAGGTTTTATCCGTTTTGGTGGAAAATAATCCGGGAGTTTTGTCCCATGTATCGGGACTTTTTTCCAGGAGAGGCTTTAACATCGATTCATTCAGCTCCGGCGTGACATCGGATCCCCGGTATACGAGGCTTACGATCGTGGCCACGGGAGATGAGCAGATCCTGGATCAGATCGAGAAGCAGCTCGCAAAGCTCGAGGATGTTCTCCATATCAAAAAACTGAAGGAAAATGCGTCGGTGCAGCGGGAGCTGATCCTGGTCAAGATCAAGGTGAAGGACACACAGCGGCAGGCAGTTGTCAACGTGACGGAGATCTTTCACGGCAGGGTCGTGGATGTTACCAAGGACACGATGATCATCGAACTGACCGGAAAGCAGGACAAGCTGGACGCTTTTATGGATCTTCTGACGGACTATGAGATACTTGAACTTGCGCGTACCGGATTTACCGGGCTTTCCCGCGGATCCGAGGACGTGATCCATTTGGATTAGGAACGAAAATAATTTTTTAAGGAGGCATTTATCATGTCAGAAATGGAAGCAAAGATCTATTATCAGAAGGACTGTGACCTTTCCGTTTTGGAAGGAAAGAAGATCGCCATCATCGGCTACGGCAGCCAGGGCCATGCGCATGCGCTGAACCTGAAGGAGTCCGGACTTGACGTTATCGTCGGACTGTATGAAGGCTCGAAATCCTGGAAGAAGGCAGAGGATCAGGGACTTACCGTGTTTACGGCGGCGGAAGCGGCAAAGCAGGCGGATGTGATCATGATCCTGATCAATGATGAGAAGCAGGCGGATCTTTATAAGAACGATATCGAACCGAATCTTAGCGATGGCAATATGCTGATGTTTGCGCACGGCTTTAACATTCATTTCGGCTGCATCGTGCCGCCGAAGGGCGTGGACGTGACCATGATCGCGCCGAAGGCGCCGGGACATACCGTGCGGTCTGAGTATCAGGCTGGAAAGGGAACTCCGTGCCTCGTTGCGGTATATCAGGACGCGACCGGAAAGGCGCTGGAGAAGGCGCTTGCATACGGAGCCGGGATCGGCGGCGCAAGAGCCGGGCTTCTCGAGACCACCTTCCGCACCGAGACCGAAACAGACCTCTTCGGAGAGCAGGCTGTGCTTTGCGGCGGCGTATGTGCTCTGATGCAGGCCGGATTTGAGACCCTCGTGGAAGCGGGCTATGATCCGAGAAACGCGTATTTCGAGTGCATCCATGAGATGAAGCTGATCGTGGATCTGATCTATCAGTCGGGCTTTGCGGGCATGCGTTATTCCATCAGCAATACCGCGGAATACGGCGACTATGTGACCGGACCGAAGATCATCACCGAAGAGACCAAGAAGACAATGAAGAAGATCTTGAAGGATATTCAGGATGGTTCGTTTGCGAAGGAATTCCTTCTCGACATGAGCCCGGCCGGCAAGCAGGTGCATTTCAAGGCCATGAGAAAACTGGCCAGCGAGCATCCTGCAGAGAAGATCGGCGAAGATATCCGCAAGCTCTACAGCTGGAATAATGAGGATGATAAGCTGATCAATAATTGATCAGCAAAGTGAGCGGGGCGAGCTGAAAGGAATGCGGTCTATGAAAGCTTGCTTTCAATAGACCGCATTTTTTTCAGCTCATCGTGCATCCGTGCACGATGCTTGCCGGCGCCTTGGCGACGGCAAGAGATCGCCCCGCGGATAAAGTTTTTGTTTTTTTGAGGAGAAAAATTATGCCAATGACAATGACACAGAAGATCCTGGCAAAAGCGGCGGGTCTTCCCGAGGTGACGGCAGGGCAGCTGATCGAAGCAAAGCTCTCGCTGGTGCTCGGAAATGATATCACATCCCCGGTTGCGATCAACGAGATGGGGAAGATGAAGACGAAAACGGTCTTCGATAAGGACAAGATCGCGCTTGTCATGGACCATTTTACGCCGAACAGGGACATCAAGTCCGCGCAGGGCTGTAAAAAGGTGCGTGAATTCGCAGCTGTGCATGAGATCAGCCATTACTATGACGTAGGAGAGATGGGGATCGAACACGCGCTGCTGCCGGAGCAGGGGCTGACCGTTCCGGGAGACGTGATCATCGGAGCCGATTCCCACACCTGCACCTATGGGGCACTGGGCGCCTTTTCCACGGGCGTCGGCAGCACGGATATGGCGGCCGGCATGGCGACCGGAAAGGCGTGGTTCAAGGTCCCGTCCGCGATCCGCGTGAACCTGACCGGGTTCTTGAAAAAGTATGTCAGCGGCAAGGATGTGATCCTGCATCTGATCGGAGAGATCGGCGTGGACGGCGCTTTGTATCAGTCGCTGGAATTCACGGGCGACGGCGTGGCTGCGCTTTCCATGGACGACCGGTTTACGATCGCGAACATGGCTATTGAAGCCGGAGCGAAGAACGGCATTTTCCCGGTGGACGAAAAGTGTGAAGCGTACTTGAAAGACCACACAAACCGCCCCTGGGAGGTCTTTACTGCAGACGAGGACGCTTCGTACGAACGGGAGGTTACGATCGACTTAAATACCCTCGAATCCACGGTCGCGTTCCCGCATCTTCCGGAAAACACGCATACGTTTGATGAGATCGGAGAGATCGCGATCGACCAGGTGGTGATCGGGTCCTGTACCAACGGAAGAATGCAGGATCTTCGGCAGGCAGCCGAGATCATGAACGGAAAAAAGGTGGCGAAGAATGTCCGGGTCATCATCATTCCGGGCACGCAGAAGATCTATCTGGAAGCGCTGAAGGAAGGACTTATTGAGACCTTTATCAAAGCCGGCGCCATCGTCAGCACCCCGACCTGCGGACCGTGCCTCGGCGGGCATATGGGCGTGCTTGCGGACAACGAAAAGTGTGTTTCCACGACGAACCGGAACTTTATCGGCCGGATGGGCGCGACAAGCTCCGAGATCTATCTTGCGTCTCCGGCAGTGGCCGCGGCAAGCGCATTGACCGGTAAGATCACCGCACCGTAAGGAGGAGAAAAATGGATAAAGCAAGAGGAACCGTGATCAAATACGGGGACAATATCGATACGGATGTGATCATTCCGGCGAGATACCTGAATTCTTCCGACCCGCAGCATTTGGCGGCGCACTGTATGGAGGATATCGATCAGGATTTTGTGAACCGGGTGAAGCCCGGAGATATAATGGTGGCAAATAAGAACTTCGGCTGCGGATCCAGCCGGGAACATGCGCCGATCGCGATCAAGGCCAGCGGGATCGCCTGCGTGATCGCGGAGACCTTCGCGCGGATCTTTTACCGGAACGCGATCAATATCGGCCTTCCGATCATCGAATGCCCGGAAGCCGCGAAAGCGATCGAGGCGGGCGATACCGTGGAAGTGGATTTTGATTCCGGCGTGATCACGGATGTGACAAAGAACCTGACCTTCCAGGGCCAGGCGTTCCCGGAATTCATGCAAAAGATCATTGCAGCAGAAGGCTTGGTAAACTATATCAACCAGGAGTAAGAACATGAGTGAGATCACCTATCAGAGCACGCGGGGGCAGGAGAAGGGTCTGACGGCCTCACAGGCGATATTAAAAGGCCTGGCCGGCGACGGAGGCTTGTTTGTTCCGGATCATATCCCGACCTTGGACAAAACGCTCGACGAACTGAAAAATCTTTCCTATCAGGAGCTTGCCGTCACGATCTTAAAGCTTTTCTTTACGGACTATACGGATGAAGAGCTTACGGAATGCGTGAACAAAGCCTATGATGAAAAGTTTGATACGCCGGAGATCGCGCCGCTTGCGGAAGCGGACGACCGTTATTTCCTAGAGCTCTTTCACGGAAAAACGATCGCGTTTAAGGACATGGCGCTTTCGATCCTGCCGCATCTCATGACGACCGCGGCGAAGAAGAACGGCGTAACCGATACGATCGTGATCTTGACCGCAACCTCCGGAGATACGGGGAAAGCGGCGCTTGCAGGGTTCGCGGATGTGCCGGGGACCAAGATCATGGTCTTTTACCCGAAGGACGGGGTCAGCCCGATCCAAAAGCTGCAGATGGTGACAGAGAAAGGCAGGAACACGTCCGTGGTCGGTATTGAAGGGAACTTTGACGAGGCCCAGACCGGCGTGAAGAAGATATTCGGCGACAAAAAGCTGAACGAGGAATTGAAGGAAAAGGGATATCGTTTTTCCTCTGCGAATTCGATCAATATCGGGCGTCTCGTTCCCCAGATCGTCTATTATGCCTGGGGGTATCTGACACTCAGCAAAAACGGCGTGATCGCAAAGGACGAGACCGTGAATGTGTGCGTGCCGACCGGGAATTTCGGGAATATCCTGGCTGCATTTTATGCCAAACAGCTCGGCATTCCGATCGCGAAGCTCATCTGCGCCTCCAACCGGAATAAGGTGCTTTACGACTTCTTTGATTCCGGGACATATGACCGGAACAGGGAGTTTTATCTGACCAGCTCGCCCTCCATGGACATTCTGATCTCCAGCAATCTGGAGCGCCTGATCTACCGCATCACAGGGGAAATGGCGGAAGCGACGGCGAAACTCATGGCGTCGCTTTCCGGAAGCGGGTCCTACACGATCACGGAGGAAATGAAGGCAGGGCTTTCCGATTTCTACGGAGATTTCGCGGATGAAAACGCAACGGCGGAGGAGATCCGGGAGGTCTTTGAAAAGTCCGGATATGTTGTCGATCCGCACACGGCGGTGGCGTCCAAAGTCTATCGGAGATACAGGGACCGGACCGGCGATACGAAAAAGACGATCATCGCAGCCACAGCGAGCCCCTTTAAGTTTACGGGCAGCGTATTAAAGGCGCTCGGAAAAGAGACGGGGGAAGATGATTTTAAAATGGCAGCAGACCTTTCGGCGCTTTCCAATGTGAGCGTGCCGAAGGCGGTGAGTGAGCTGGAAGGCGCAGAAATTCGCCATAAAGAGATCTGCGCGATCAGTGAAATGCCGGATAAGGTGAGAGAGTTTTGCAGATAAAGGAGATGAATTATGCAGGGATTTGCCGGTACGCTTTTGAAGACAACGCAGGACTGTATCTTCTGGAAGGATACGGAACGAAGATTTCTGGGCGCCAATAAGGCGTTTCTGGACTACTTCGGATTCCCGAACGAAGACGTCATCATCGGGAAGACGGCAGAGGATCTAGGATTCCATAAGGACCCCGAACCGTATAAAAGCGATGAATACCGTGTGCTGGCCGGAGAAGCCTTAAAACTCGTTCCGGGGACCTGCTTCTGCAGGGGCGAGGAACGGGACATCATGGTTTCCAAGTACCCGATCTATGAAGAGGGGAAGATCACCGGCGTGGTCGGTTCCTTCATTGATGTGACCGAGGGCATCCGGCATGAGCGCAAGATCGAAGAACTGAATAAAAAGCTGGAAAAAGCGCTGAAAAACGAGAAACACGTGCGGTCGCTGATGAATGAATTCATGAGCCGGATGCGGCTTGAGATCCGTAAACCCATCAACGCGATCTCCTCGCTTTCCTATATCGACCGGGATATTGACGATGCCGACCGCCTGCGCGGTGATATGGCAAAGATCTATGCTTCCAGCCATTATGTCGCGAAGCTTGCAAATGACCTTCTGGATATGCGCGCAATGGAAGGGGAGAAGCTGACCTTTGACGAACAGAGGATCGCGCTTGCAGAGATCGCGGACGGGATCGAGACCGTGGCGTCTGATATTGCGCGCACGAAAGACCTTGACTTTACGGTAGAACGGGATTTCCCGGCAGATATCTGCCTGCTCTGTGACCCGGGACGGGTGCAGCAGGTCGCTCTGAACATGATCATGAACGCGATCAATTTCACGGACCGGGGCGGCACCGTGACGGTACAGATCCATGCCGAGGTGAAACAGCGGCAAAAGGTGCATCTCACGATCACCGTGACGGATACGGGCTGCGGGATCGGAGCGAGATATCTTTCGAGGATATTCGAGCCGTTCTTCCGTGAAAAAAGGAATCCGAACAAATACGGGACCGGGACCGGCCTCGGTCTTACGATCGCAAAGCATCTTGTCGAAGCCATGCGCGGGGAGATCACGGTCGAAAGCGAAGAGGATCTCGGCTCCGTCTTTACGGCGACGATGGTGTTTGGGCAGTAAATGAGGTGTCCCTGATATAGTTCAGGAAATTCCTGGAAAGGGAAAGGCGGCTGTAGATTTCCGCGTATTCCCTTGGAGAAAGGGTTTCCAGATAATTCTGTGGGTAATTCTTTCTGAGGCCTGCATCTCTTAGGAGATCGCAGGCCTTGTTGTATGCGATGGCTGCTTCTTCCTTTGTCGGAAAAGTGCCGAGTGAATAATTCCCGTTGATGTGGATCCGGGCTTTATACACGGGCTGCAGGGTATCCCCCAGCTCCTCGACGCCGTAGTAGGCGTTTTTGATCCGGATGTTCGCATAGCGGTAATCGGTCTCGTCCTGATTCACAAACTCGAAATCCCGCCCGCTGACCGCGTAGGAACGGATCCCATAGCGGGAGAGGAGCGTGATCTGCGAGCCGTAATCGCTGACGAAAAGGTGACCGCCGCGGCGCTGGATCTTATGGCTGGAATAGTAGAAAAGATCGTCGATATCGAACTTCAGGACATAGGAAGGAGAGAACCAGTACTCAAAAAAGCTCTCGCGCAGATAGATCGGCGTTTTGATATAAATCCCGTTGTCCCGGAAATTGAAAAGGACGACGATCTTCTCAAAAGACAAGACCGCGTCCGAAAAAGGATAGTCATTGATCAAAAGAGCTTCGTCCTTTAAGATCCGAAGCCCCTCCTGATAGGCGGTATAGGCCTCAATCTCGGTGGGAAAGCTGCCGAGGCTGATGTGCTTTCCGGCTCTCGTAAGGCTCACGCGATAATAGGGCGTGCCGTCTTTTTTTGTCGTCGCAAAAACTCCCTGCGCCATCAGGCGTTGCTTTTGGACTGGAACACAAAGTGCAGCATTCCGAAGGGGTAAAGGATCGGAAGAGCGAAAGCGATATCGTCAAACCGAT
>JAEESA010000103.1 GCA_016286115.1 Lachnospiraceae bacterium | reverse complement strand
CCATGCGACGCTCGTTGTTGTCACGCCGAAGAAGGGCCTCGCGGCGGAAGGCGAAGAGAAGCTGAGGAAAATTCTGGAAGAGAAAAAGGCAGCGCTGTCCGAGCAGGAGATCAAGGAAATGGTGCAAAGGACGGCGGCTTTGAAGGCATATCAGGAGGAGCCGAGCAGCCCCGAGGACCTGATGAAGCTTCCGATGCTGAAACGCGAGGATATCCGAAGAACCCCGCGGCCGATACAGAATGAGGAATTCGTTCTGGACGGCGCAAAGGGTCTTTTCCATGAGATTTCTACGAACGGGATCGCCTATCTCCATCTCTATTTCGAACTGCCGGAGCTGAAGCTGGAGGAGGTGCCTTACCTTCAGATCCTGCGCTCCACGCTCGGCTTTATGAACACGGAGCATTATTCCTACAGCGATCTGTCGAACGAGATCAATCTTTACACCGGCGGCATCGGAATGAACGGATCGATCTCTGTAAAAATGCAGGACTATTCCAGGTTCCTTTACTTCGAGGCGCGCGCGAAAGCCCTGTATGAGAACCTTGATAAGTCGATAGAACTGCTGCGGGAGATCATGTATACAACGGATTTCTCGGACGATAAGCGGTTAAAGGAGATCATTTTGGAGGGGAAGAGCCGGCTGGCGCTGTCCATGTCGGCCAGAGGTCATATTACTTCCTCCACCCGTGCGATGTCCTATTTCTCCGAAGCGGCAAAGGTTTCGGAACAGCTTTCCGGGATCGGAATGTACCGTTTCCTGAAGGATCTGGAAGAAAACTTTGAGGAAAGAAAAGAAGGGCTGAAGGCAAAATTAAAGAGCTTATGCGAGATGATCTTCGTGAAGAAGAGAATGATGATCAGCTTCACTGCGGATAGAGACGGCCTGGACAGACTGAAAAAATCCATGCCGATCCTTATGGATTCCATGAAAGAGGGGAGCATCGGCGAAAAGGCGGTCTACACGCTGGAGAAACGTAATGAGGGATTTTTGGACGCGTCACAGGTACAGTATGTGAGCCGTGCCGGCAGCTTCTTATCGGCAGGCCCCTATAAAGGAACGTTAAGGATCCTTCGCACGATCTTGAATTACGATTATCTGTGGCTGAATCTCCGCGTCAAGGGCGGTGCCTACGGCTGCATGAGCAGCTTTGCCCGGCACGGGGATGCCTGGCTTGCCTCATACCGTGATCCGAACTTAAGTGAAACCAATGAGGTCTATGAAGGGATCCCTGCTTATCTCAGAGACTTTACGGCGGATGAGCGGGAGATGACAAAATACATCATCGGAACGATCTCCGAAATGGACACGCCGCTGAATCCGGATGCAAAGGGAGAACGCTCCGCGGCGCTCTTCCTGTCCGGCGTGACGGAGGAGGAGCTGCAGAAGGACCGTAACGAGATCCTCAACGCCACCGAAAAGGATATTCAGGAAATGGCAAAGTATGTTGACGCAATCTTAGAGGGAAATCATATCTGCGCGATCGGAAATGAGAACGTGATCGGCAAGGAAGAAAAAATGTTCAGCAATAAAGAGGCATTGCTGTGAAAAGCGGATTTGTAACGATCATAGGACGCCCCAATGTGGGAAAAAGTACATTGATGAACGCGCTCGTGGGGCAGAAGATCGCCATCACAAGTAAAAAGCCGCAGACCACGCGCTACCGCATCCGCGCGATCTTAACCGAACCCGAAAAGGGGCAGATCGTATTTTTGGATACGCCCGGAATGACCGAGGCAAAGAACAAGCTCGGCGAGTTCATGGTGAACGCGGCGAAAAGCGCTCTGAAGGACGTGGATCTTATTCTCTGGCTCGTGGAACCGGCGAGAGAAGACAGGCCTTTGACCGGGAAGAATGAAGAAAAGATCCTGGAGCTTTTGAAGGGGGAAAAGACGCCGGTCATCCTTGTCGTGAACAAGATGGACATGCTGAAAAACCCGAACGAGGTCCTGCTTACGATGGAGCGGTATAAAGAGCTTTATGACTTTGCGGAGATCGTGCCTGTCTCGGCGAAGACAGGAGCGAATCTGCCGGAGCTTAAGGATGCGATGTTTCCGTATCTGCCGGAAGGACCATATTTTTACGAAGAGGATGAGGTCACGGATCAGACGATGCGGCAGCTGGCGGCGGAGATCATCAGGGAGAAGGCGCTGCATGCGCTTTCGGAGGAGATCCCGCATGGCATTGCCGTGGTGATCCAGGAGTTTAAAACACTCAGAGACGGGGCGGTCACGATCATGGCGGACATCGTCTGCGAAAAGGACAGCCATAAGGGGATCATCATCGGAAAAGGCGGCTCGATGCTGAAAAAGATCGGCACCAACGCCAGATATGAGATGGAAAAAAGCTTTGAAACGAAATGCAACCTGAAGCTCTTTGTCAAGGTCCGCAAGGACTGGAGAGAGAGCGACATACAGTTGAAAAATCTGGGGTTTGTGGATGAGCAGTGAGGAATTGGCGGTAGAAGGAATGGTGCTCTATGCTTCACCGGTGGGGGAAAGCGATAAGCGCCTCGTCCTGCTTACAAAGGAGCTCGGGAAGATCACGGTCTTTGCCAACGGAGCGAGACGGCCGAAAAGCTCATTTCTGGCGGCCGCGAATCCGTTTGCAACGGGGCGGTTTTCCCTGGCTGCGGGCCGCAATGCTTATACGCTTCGAAAGGCGGAGATAAAGGAATACTTTCGTGAGCTGTCTTCGGACCTTTCCACGCTTTCCTACGGATCCTATTTTCTGGAACTGGCTTCCTATGTTTCCCAGGAAAACCTGAGCGGAACGCAGGAGCTGACGCTTCTTTATTACTCCCTGAAGGCGCTGCTGTCGGAAAACTTCACAAATACGCTGGTGCGCCGCGTCTTTGAGATGAAGACCTTTGTGATCGACGGGGAGTATCCGGAGTATTCCCGCATGAAGCTGAGCGAAACGGCGGCCTACACCTTTTCCTTTCTCGTAAATGCCGAACTGAAGGGGCTTTATTCCTTCCGTGTCGAAGAGAGCGTGGTGGAGGAAATGGGCAGAGTTCTTGACGATTATATCCGAAGGAATATCCCCAGGGACTTTACGTCCTTGAAACTCCTTGATTAAAGTGATAAAATGAGTTGTTTCCTGAATATCATAAATCAGTTCAGGATCCGGAGGAGAGGATGAAAGGGAGAGTACGAAGCTGTATTCTGGCGTTATGTCTCCTGTTTCTGACCGGCTGCGGCGAAAACTACGATACGGATCAGAACACGATCTTCGTCGGCCGCGACGGGAAGATCACCGAAACATCGGTGGAGGAGATGAACCAGAGCTATTACAGCGATGCGGAGCTGGAAAGCTTTATCGCGGATGAGATCGCAGCCTTTGAAGGCGCGGAAGGAACCGTGGAGGAAACGGGATTCGAGATCGCGGATGGGACCGCGACATTGACCCTGACCTATACGGACTGGAAGACCTATGCCGATTTTAACCGCCGTCAGTTTTATGTCGGTACGGTGGTCAAGGCGCAGGCGGAAGGGTATGATTTTCAGGAGCCCTTTACCAAGGTGGAAAACGGGGAAGCCGTTACGAGGGATCAGGTACTGGAGGTGCCGGATCTGAAGGTGGTGATCCTGGAAACCTCTTCCAATGTGCAGCTGAAGGTTCCCGGAAAGATCATATATGTCTCGGAAAAAGCTGTTGCGGAAGAAAAGAGCACCGCGGCAGTGGAAAAGAGCCAGAACGAATCCATTACCGAGCTGGCCTATATCATCTACAAGTAAGGAGAGAGATCCGATGGAAAAGACAATGGAAAAGATCGTGACGCTGGCGAAAGGGCGGGGCTTTATCTATCCCGGCTCCGAGATCTACGGCGGACTGGCAAACACCTGGGATTACGGCAATCTCGGCGTGGAGCTTAAGAACAATGTCAAGAAGGCGTGGTGGAAAAAGTTCGTGCAGGAAAACCCGTATAACGTGGGCGTGGACTGTGCGATCCTGATGAATACGCAGACCTATGTGGCATCGGGCCATATCAAGAGCTTTTCGGACCCGCTGATGGACTGCCGGGAATGTAAGGAGCGGTTCAGAGCGGACCAGCTGATCGAAGACTTCGCAAAGGAAAAAGGGATCACGCTCGAGAAGTCCGTGGACGGCTGGACGAACGAGGAAATGTATGATTTCATCGAGAAAAATCAGATCCCGTGCCCGTCCTGCGGAAAGCATAACTTCACGGATATCCGCCAGTTCAACCTGATGTTCAAGACCTTCCAGGGCGTGACGGAGGATGCGAAGAATACGGTGTATCTGCGGCCCGAGACCGCGCAGGGGATCTTTGTAAACTTCAAGAACGTGCAGCGCACGAGCCGTAAAAAGGTGCCGTTCGGGATCTGCCAGATCGGAAAGTCCTTCCGGAACGAGATCACACCCGGAAACTTCACCTTCCGTACGAGGGAGTTTGAGCAGATGGAGCTCGAGTTCTTCTGCGAGCCCGGAACGGATCTGGAATGGTTCAAATACTGGAAGGAGTTCTGCCATAACTGGCTTCTTTCTCTTGGCATGACGCCGGAGAACTTAAGGCTTAGAGACCACGAGCCGGAAGAGCTGTCCTTCTATTCGAACGCCACGACGGACTTTGAGTATCTCTTCCCGTTCGGCTGGGGCGAGCTCTGGGGCGTTGCGGACCGGACCGATTATGACCTGACGAGGCATCAGGAGACCTCGGGCCAGGATATGAGTTATTTTGACGATACGAAGAACGAGAAATACATTCCTTACTGCATCGAGCCGTCTCTTGGCGCGGACCGTGTGGTGCTCGCGTTCCTGTGTGACGCGTATGACGAGGAAAACCTCGGAACGGAAGAGAAGCCGGATATGCGTACCGTGCTTCATTTCCATCCGGCGCTGGCTCCGGTCAAGATCGGGGTGCTGCCGCTTTCGAAGAAGCTGAACGAGGGCGCGGAGAAGGTGTATCAGGAGTTGTGTAAAGACTACACCTGCGAGTTCGACGAGAGAGGAAACATCGGAAAGCGGTACCGCCGGCAGGATGAGATCGGCACGCCGTTCTGCGTGACCTACGACTTTGACTCGGAAACGGATCAGGCAGTTACGATACGGTTCAGGGACTCCATGGAACAAGAGAGGGTCAAGATCGCAGATCTTAAGAATTGGTTTTCCGATAAGTTTGATTTTTGAAAAATAAGAGGGTTCGCCCTCTTATTTTTTTGGGACTTTCGTCCGATATAGTATAATGATAAGTGTGTCCAGGAGATTTTTTGCTCTTCGGAGGGAAACCTATGAGAAATAGATCGATCAAAAAAACCTTGATTGCGATTTTGTTTGGGGCTGCGGCGGCGGTATCCGCGTTTTCGGTGGAGACGGCGCAGGCGGCGGGATCGGGGCAGAGCGGCACGATCCTTTATCCGCTGGAGCTTAAGACCAGCACGGAACCGGCGTATCCTTATGCCTGGGATAACGAAACCGATATGAAACAATACTTCGCGGAGAGGCTGCCGGCGCAGAAGGTGCAGGCGAACTGCGGGGAAAGCTTCGCCTATGCGTCTACGACCATGCTGGGGGCGATGATGATGCGGAAGGGCGGCGTGCGCACGGCGAACTACAGCGAGAGCGAGCTGATGAACGCCGTATACGGGCCGGACGGGAAGAATGTCGCGAAGCAGATGGGCGGCACGACGGCGCTTGCGGCGCAGGCGATGCAGAAATGGAATACCGCATCGTTCCCGAAGCTCTTTGACGCGTATCAGTTCGACCGGACCACGGGAGGCGGCGATGAGAAGGCGAGATACTGGATCCGCAACTACGGCGCCGTGTCCATGGTGATCGCGGACTTTGACGCGACGAATGCTAAGCGATACGATGCGGAGCACTTCACGTATTCCAGCGAGCAGGCGTATGCTTCAAAAGACGATAAAACGGGGCCGGACCAGACCGTGACCGTGATCGGCTGGGATGACGATTATCCGGCGGAAAACTTTACGAGCAAACCCGCCGCGAACGGGGCCTGGCTGGTGAGAAACAGCATGGGGACCGGCTCGGTATTCGGGATCAATACGTACTTCTGGATCTCATTTGAAGATGTCGGACTGTATCCGGAGACCACGGCCTTTGTGGCGGACGCGGTCTCTTCTCTGCGTTCAGATGTGAACAATCACTGGAATGAATTCTATCACGAGAACAGAAAATTTAAAGACAGCACCGGGTATCATTCCGCCAATCTCTTTACGGTCAGCAAGACGTATGAGACCATCGACGCGATCTCGTTTTATTATGACCCGTATGCGTATGTTCCCGGAGAGGAACGGGATGAGAAAAAAAGCCCGACGCAGGGCGTTCCGGTGGAAGCGTCCAGAGCGGAGATCGTTCTGTGGAAGGTCGGATCCGACGGAAAACCGATGACGAACGATCCCTATTGTACCGTGGTGCAGCAGAAGCTTTTTGGCGCGGGTCTCTATACGGTGCCGCTGACCAAATGCATTACCCTGCCGTATGGAACCACCTATGCGGTGGATATCACTTTGGACCGGGGAGCGGTCGCCATTGAGGCGGGAAATCAAAGCTATACTGTGGAGAAGAACTCCTACGGCCGTGAGATCGCCGGCACCAAACAATTTGAAAACCTTCCGGCGCCGTCGGTCACGATCGGAAACGGCGAGAGCTTTTTCAGAACCGGCGAAGGCGCCTGGTCAGACCTGAATGGAACCGTTGTGACGGGTAAGGAAACGGAAGAGTTTTATCTCGACGGCGATAAATGGGTGGACGCGGAAGAATACTTCATAAAAAATCCGGATGCGGATCGCGCGGGGAAATATCTGATCAATGGCTTTTCCTACGGTAATTTCTGCATCAACGCGCTGACGACGAGCGGGACCAGTTCTTCCCCCTATACGGTCCTTGACGGAGAAACCGGCGGGAACGCGACGATCTCTTTGGTGGATGAGAGAGAGCGGTTTTATTTTGTGGACCGCGATCTGAAACCGGCGGTCATCGTGACCTGCAACGGAAAGACCCTGAAAGAGGGGACGGATTATAAGCTTCTGTATACGGACAATTTCGACGCCGGCAACGCCCGGATCTATGCGATCGGCATGGGCAATTACATCGGATTTTTGGATGTGACGTTTCGGATCCAGACCGTAGACCTGCAGGGAATGGAGCGCTGGACGCCGGACGGAGATCTGCTGGCTGCGGTGGTGACCTTAAAGCCGGATGAGATCAAGGGGCTGGTATACAGGCGCTACGAATTTACGCCCGGAGTCGCGCTCGTGACCATTGTACTTAACCAGCAGGAAGAGAAGGTCAACTCGGCGTATTATTTCACAGAATACTTTGACAATATCGATGCGGGGCCGGATACGGCGAAGGCCTGGGTCACGGCAAAGCCGAAGACGAAAAACTATATCAACAGCTCCAGCCAAACTTCCTTTACCATTCAGCCGCAGGACATCAGTGTGGCAACGATCACGATCAATCCGGAGGTCAATCCGCATACCGGGGAACCGGTGACGCCGGATTTCACGGTGCAGTGGGCGAATTACACGCTGATCAAGGATGTGGAATACACCTACGAATTCACGAACAATATCGAAGCCGGAAATGACGCGACGCTGACGATATACGGGACCTATCCCGACGAGAACGGAAGAGGGAATTATAAGGGCTCCATTTCCAAATCCTTCACGATCGTGGCGGGAGAGATCTTGGAGCAGCATGTGTTCCTGAGCCAGACGATCTTTACTTATAACAGGCAGGAGCAGCGCCCGGAGATCACGGTGAAGATCGGAAATCAGCTTTTGGAAGAGCATACGGATTATGAGGTCATCTGGCTGACGGAGTGCGTGAACGCAGGGGAGAAGAGGATCCGTGTTGTGAGCGTCCCGCCGTATTCAGGAGAAGTGGAGAAGACCTTTACGATCGAACGAAGGGATATCTCCAAGGCGCCGGTGGGAAAGCTCGTGCTGGATCCGGATCCGGAGGAGGTTCATTACATCTACACCGGAGAACCGATCACGCCCACGCTTTATGCGACCTGGGACGGGATCAAGCTGGATCCGGAGAAGGAGTATGATATCGAAGCTCCCGATCCCATTTACAATAAAAACGTCGGAACGAAAGCGTCCGTAACGATCACGGGGAAGGGGAACTTCACCGGAAGCCTGACCAGCGGCTTTATCATTTACCAGGGAGACCTTTCCGACGCGACGGTAACGATCGATCCGGATACCTTCGTGGAGAACGGGTATGAGATCGATCCCGACCAGATCGTGAAGAAAACGGGAGAAGGAAAAGGGATCGTCGTGGAGTTGGCGGGGAGAACGCTGATCAGGGGAGAGGACTATAATGTCTACCTTGAAAAGAACCTCCTTCCCGGCACGGCGAAGGTCACTTTGATCGGAAAAGACAATTATACCGGCTCGGCGGAAACCGGCTTTACCATTCAGGCAAAGAACGGAGGACAGTCCTCCGGCCACGGCGACGGCGACGGCAGCGATTCCGATATCAATCCGGATCCCGGCGACGGTACCGGCGAAATGGATGATGAGCAGATCCTGGTGGGTGGTGTGAGCCTCATCGTAAAAGAGTCCGGCGTTACGATCGCAAAAGGGCAGAAGCAGAAGATTGATAAGTCCTTCCCCCGAAGCTGCAAACGCTTTTCCGTGAAATCAAGGAAGGTCGCTTCCGTTTCGAAGAATGGACTTCTGCTCGGGAAGAAGGGCGGTGACGTGATCGTCATCGGTTATCGAAAGAGCGGGAAGAAATGGGAGCCGACAGAGGCGATGCGCTTCCATGTGGACACACCGAAGTTTACCTCAAAGACCATTAAGGCCAGACAAAAGGGCGAAACCATGAACATGGCGTTCTTCCTCGACAGCGTGAACGCGCCTGTAAAATGGACCGTGTCGGATAAGGACATCGCTTCGATCAAGAAAAAGACGGGGATCCTGAAGTTCAAGAAGAACAGCGGCGCAGTCACGGTCACGGCGCAGTTCGGGAAGGGCGCGTACGCCACAAAGACAGAGGTCAGGGTGGAGCTCAATGTAAAGAAGAACTCCTATGAGAAGCCCGATACGGTGCGGTACGCACAGCCGGAAGAAACCGAATGGAAGGAAGTGGTTTTGGATGCGGAACCGGAAGAGGGCGTATCCGAAGAGACGGCTGAACTGAAGGAGAGCACAGGTATCGGAATAGGAGATCTGGTTCCGACCGGTTACAGTTACCTTAATCCCGTCTATAAGTCGCCGTTTTACTTCAATGTGGTCATTTTAGGCGGAAACTGCTATTATACCGGAAAGGCGGTGCGGCCGGGCGTGGCGGTGGAGCTGGTCAACACCTTTACGGAGGACCATGTGCTGACCGAGGGCATCGAGTATGAGATCTCGGGCTATGATAACTACGTGGACGCGGCGCAGAGCACGGACGCCAATCCGCCGACGGTCTATGTCGACATCTATTTTTCCGATGGCGATGTGCTCACGCTCAGCCAGACCTATACGATCAATCAGTTTCCGATGACCGATGTGGTGATCGAGCCGAAGAGATTTATCGTGCCCGCATACAGCGGGCTGCCGAAGCCGATCCCGCAGGTGACGGCCACCGTGTCCAATATGGATTCGAAGGGGACGCTCATCAAGACCACGAGAAACCTTTCGGAAGGCGTGGATTTTACCGTCGAATATGTGCTGCGCGGATCGGTGGTCACCTGGCCCTATGCCAGCATGAATAAAAATATCTATAGCATCGAGCTGACGGGCATCAACAACTACACGGGCGTGAACAAGGAATGCACCGTGGAAGTGGTGGATCCTTCCTACGGCGCAAAGAACCTGAATAACGCGAAGATCGTCTTTAAGAATAAATCCGCGTCGTACACGTACGACCCGGTGTACGGCGTGGTCCCGAAGATCAAGGTGAAGCTTGGCGGGAAGAAGCTGAAGGAGGACCGGGATTATTACCTTCAGTTCAGCCGATATACCAATGCGGGGACCGCGAGGCTTACGATCATGGCGGTGGGGTACAGCATTTACACCGGCAGTCAGACCGCGAACTATACCGTGCGGCCGCTGAACATAGGAAACTGCATGATCCGTGGGATCACCAAACAGATCTGGCGGCCGAACTCGAACGGCGTGACCTGCAGAAATCTCAGAGTCAGCTACGGAGAGCAGATCCTGGGCTCCGGATCGGATTATACAGCCGTCTACATCAATAATACCAACGCCGGCAGGGCCTCCGTCACGCTGAAAGGCAGCGGAAACTATACGGGCACGATCACGGAAAATTATAAGATCGAGCGGAAAAAGATCACGTTAAAGGACGCGACGCTTTATATTCAGAATATCACGACAATGAACCTGTACCCGGATCCGATGAAGATCGACGCCCCGAGAGGCGTGCAGCCGCCGGTGATGAATATCCTGGATCGCACCACGAACGCGACCCTTGTTCCCGGGATCGACTACAAGGTCACCTATGAGAATTGGGGAGCGAAGTACCGCGATCCGAAATTCAAGAAACCGAACCCGC
>JAEESA010000102.1 GCA_016286115.1 Lachnospiraceae bacterium | reverse complement strand
AAAGAGGCCGTCTGGATTCAGGAGGCCAGTGAATACACCGTGGTGCTGACAAAGGTCCTTCTTTCCTTTACGGAGCTTAAGATCTTTTGGAAGGATGAAAGGATCCGCTACTTTTTCCCGTCTGAAGAAAGGATCAGTATTTCGGAGGATCCCGGAGAGGGGGCAAAAACGACCCTCCGTGTCATCAATACCTTCCATGCGTCCGCGTTCCTTGCTGATTTTAAGACGATGGATCCGGTGGTGCTGTTTCATCATGTGTTTGTCTATCAGTGGCTGACGAAGCTTTCGCTCTCCAAAGTAAAATACGCGGAGATTTTGGTGGCGCGGAGTGAGGGCATCGGCAGCATCCTCACCATATATTCGAGGACAAAGCATTTTCTGGAGAGATTCGGCATTGAAGTGACTCTGCAGTCCAACAGCTCCCGGTATGCGGACCGTATCATCGAAAACTATTTCAATGTCCACATGACGCCGGCGGATTCGGATGAAACCAACACGATCTATATCACGAATTATTACGGGCTGCTGTTTACGAAGATGCTTCGTGAATCGCATGGAGAAGACTTTAACGTGTCTTCCTTGAATCCGAAGTTTCTTTCCGGAATGAAGGAGTACGGCGATGCGGTATTTGAGGACAGGCGCATGCTGGGGATCTTACTTCGCGGGTCCGACTATATCGCCTCCGGCATGAGCGGCGTATCGGCGCCCGTTACCGTCGAATCGGCACTTCCGAAGATCAGGGAATGGATGGAAGAGGGCGGTTACGACGGGATCTTCCTTGCCACGGAGGATCAGGATATTTTAAATAAAATGGCGGACGCCTTCCCGGACAAGATCCGCATTGTCCCGCAGGAAAGATACAGCATTGTGGATTTTAAGAAGGAGCAGGTGACGACCATCAGCGAACTGGACAGAAAACGCCATCCTTCCGAGGAGGAATACAATATCTTTCTGGAGGATTCGACGGCCAATTATTTCTATGCGCTCTATCTTTTATCACGCTGCGAAGCCTTCATGTATTCCGGGCAATGCGGCGGGATCGTAATGACGAAGGCACTGTCGGAACGAAGGTTTAAGCGCATGTGGTGCTTTGCGGAAAATAAGGAGACCTATTATGCATAATACCAGAAGGATCAAGCTTCCCCATCTTTATAATTTCCGTGATCTCGGCGGATATGAGGGGGAAAACGGCCGGGTGACACAGTTTCAAAGGATCTATCGCAGCGATTGTCCCTCAGACCTTGACGAGGGGGAATGGGAGAAGCTAAAAGACCTTGGGATCCGTACGCTGATCGATCTTCGAAGCACGTACGAAGCCTGGGAAACGCCGCTGCAGGTGCCCGAAGGCTTTAGTTATATTTCCATGCCCTTTTTCAGGGAACAGGAAGGGGTGGATCTTAAAGGGGAAGCCGGGAAAAAATTTCTGGAAAGCTTAAGCCTTGACTACTGCGTCATGGCAGAAAACGCAGTGGACCGTATCGTAAAGATCCTGGATACGGTAAGAGAGAGCCTTGCAAAGGGAAATGTCATGTTTTTCTGTACGGCAGGGAAGGACCGCACCGGGATCATTTCCGCGGAGCTCCTCAAGCTATGCGGCGTTTCGGAGGAGGATATCACAGCCGATTACAGTGTGTCGGAGATCTATAACGCGGATGTGATCAAAAAGCGGATCGCGGCGATCCCTAAGGAGATCCTGGCGCAGGTCTCGCCGGAAACCATGGCGCAGGCTGCGGATTCCAAACCCGAAACCATGCGAAGATACCTGGCCTGGGCAGAGGAATTTGCCCTGTTGTCGAAATTGGAAAGATCAGGTTTTACCGGTGAACTGCAAAAAGACTTGAAAGAAAAGATGCTTGGGTGACTTATGGAAACTACACGTAAAGAAAAGAAAAGAGGTACGTTAGTATATATCATAGGTGCCGTTGTGATCGGCATGATCTTGCTCATCATGCTGATCTGCGGCATTTTATTGTCCTTCAAACTGAGCAGGGTGGTGGAACGTTTTCTTGGCGAGATCCTAAGGCGGCAGGTAACAAGGAATGAAAGGATCCTGGGAAAGTATGAATCGCTTCCCTGGCTTCTCGATTATTGGAGCGAGCATCCGGAAGAGATCGAAAATTTCCGGGAAACATTAGGCAGCCTGGAAGCATGGGTTATGGAGAATGAAGCGGATAAAGAATTCATCCTCTTCAACCCCGAAGATGTTTCTTCGGAATATGCCGAGGCTATGAGCCCACAGATGCAGAGGGTTTTTGCCGAGTATTGTTATTATTATATCCTGGAGGATTTCGACACTTCGCAAAGTGTCTATGTCCCGGTCATTTCCAGTTGCTTCCGTCCGGAGGGAGATTCGATCTTTGTCTTCTTTTACGATTCGAGCGAGAATGTCGGGGTGGAAGACGGCAAGATATTGAAAGATTATACTGTGGAATCGAAAGACAGTGATTATTACGAGGTCGTGATCGATTCGGCACTGCAAGGAGCCGACTCGCCGCTGTTTCGGGTGCAGGACAGGGAAGACCGCCTGACATACGCAGTACCTGTCGTGCAGGACGGAAAGGCCCTTTGTATTCTGGATGCATACATTAACTGGAATGTTGTGAACGGCATTGTTTATCTGGTCACAACAAGCACTCTTCCCGGGTGCATTCTTCTGATCCTGTTCGGCGGTTTAGTGCTTATGTTCCTTCTATACCTGATGATGATCCGGCCTACGGAGCATCTGCAGAAGACGGTGCAGGAGTATGAAAAAACAAAAGACAGCGCAATGATCCCGCAAAAGCTTGAGAGAATGATCCGCAAAAATAACGAATTCGGAGCGCTTGCCCGGCAATTTAATGAAATGGCGGAAAGCATTGACAGCTATGTGGAGGATATCGCCCATGCCGCGTCGGAAAAGGAGAAGCTGAATACGGAGCTGGTAATGGCAAAAAATATCCAAAGAAGCCAGCTTCCGGAAATATTCCCGGCCTTTCCGGATCATGAAGAGTTCGATCTTTACGCAAGCATGGAACCGGCGAAAGAGGTTGGCGGAGATTTCTATGACTTCTTTATGATCGACGATGACCATCTGGCGCTGGTGATCGGTGATGTATCCGACAAAGGGATCCCGGCCGCGCTGATGATGATGGTCTGCCGTTCGTTGATCCGAAGCAACCTGCGCAGGGAAAAAACGCCGGCGAAGGCGCTGCACAGCGTAAACGAACAGATCTCGGAAAACAATACGATGGACATGTTCGTAACGGTTTGGCTGGCGGTGGTCGAGCTGTCTACGGGGAACGTAGTGGAAGTCAACGCAGGACATGAGAAACCGGCGCTTGCGCGCGCGGGCGGCTCGTTTACGCTGATCAAAACCGTGCATGATCTGGCGATCGGATCCTGGAATGATATCGACTTCAGAGAGAATACGTTTAAGATCGAAAAAGGAGATACGATATTCGTGTATTCGGACGGCGTTCCGGAATCCTCAAATACCGCAAGTGAACTTTTCGGGCCCCAAAGAATGCTGGATGCATTGAATGATGATCCGGCTGCATCGCCCGAGCAGCAGATCGCGCACATGAAGGAAACGATCGCGGATTTTGTGGGTGAAGCCGCACAGTTTGACGACACGACAATGCTGTGCTTTAGGATGAACAAATGATACGAAGGGAAAGCGCATGCAGATCCTGATCGCGGAGGATGAAGAAGCAACGGCGAAGGCCTTAAAGCTGCTGCTGGAAAAAGCAATGTACAGTGTGGATATCATTACGATACGCCGCCCGATACAAAGAGGCTTTTTGACCGGTTCTACCGGCCGGACGATTCCAGAAACTCGGAAACGGGCGGCAGCGGGATCGGGCTGGCCATCGCAAAGGCGGTCGCGGAAGGCCACGGCGGGTCCGTTTCAGCCAGCTCTCCGAGCGGGAAAACGATGACGATCCGTGTCAATATTTTAGAAAATTTACAATTATTACGAATATGTTACAAAAATGTTGACAGGTGTAGAATCGGTTGCTATAATGTGTCCAATTCAAATTGACCGGATTATAGCGAGGTACGAATGAAAAAGGGACTTTTAAAGCAACTTTTAATGTTAACATTTTGCGCCGGCTTTGTATTTTCAGCGGTTGAAACAACAAAAGGAAACGCCACGGTGGTGACGGCGGGGATCAACGCGGTGCTCGGAGCCTATATGGACGAGACGCTGCAGCATTCCATTAAAGATGATGATGAACCCCTGATCCCTCCGGTCAGCTCGGAGGTTTCCACGGAAAAGGGAACGGAGGCCGTTTCTTCGGAGAAGGCGACCGAAAAGGCAACGGAGAAGGACGGTTCCAAAAAGAAGAAGAAAAAGAATACGGAAAGCGCAGAGACCGCAACGGAGGGAGTGACCGAACAGGGAACGGAAAGCGCTTCGGAGGCTCCGGCAGAAACGGAAGGCGCCGTGGAAGCGGATGACCCGGTCAGCGCGGCTGCGGGAGAAGTGACGGCAGAGACGGAGCCGGTGGAGAAGATCTGCGGCTATACCAATATCGGGATCGCGGACATCGAAGGGAACTTAAACATCAGGGAAACGCCTTCGGAAGACGGCGCTCTTTGCGGGAAGCTTCCCGCGGATGCGGCCTGTGAGATCCTCGGGGAAGCCGGCGAATGGTATCATATCAGCTCCGGAAAGGTCGAGGGCTATGTAAAAGCGGAATATCTGACCACGGGAGACGCTGCGGCGGCTCGGGCGGAGGAATTAAAGTCGACGGTCTGCATCGTTACGGCGGATGTATTGAACGTCAGGGAAGAGCCCAATACGGAGAGTGAGATCGTCGATCAGATCGCGACGGGCGAGGAAGTATCGCTGGTCGAGGATATGGGAGAGTGGCTGAAGGTTGATGTGGACGGCGAAGACCGTTATGTCAAGGCCGAATTCGTTGAGGTGGCGGATGTATTGAAGGATGCGCTGACCATGACGGAAGCGCAGTACGGCGAAGGCGTTTCGGACGTGCGGGTGGCTGTGATCAATTACGCGACCCAGTTTGTCGGCAACCGTTATGTATGGGGCGGAACCTCGCTCACGAACGGATGTGACTGCTCCGGCTTCGTGCTCTCGGTCATGGCGAAATTCGGCATATATCTGCCGCATTATTCAGGCTCCCAGGCCCAGTGCGGAACCAGGATCAGCTGTGATGAATTAAAGCCCGGTGACCTCGTGTTCTACGGCGGTCGCCGCATCAGCCATGTGGCGATCTACATGGGCAACGGACAGATCGTACACGCCGCGAACAAACGTGTCGGCATCACGATCTCGAACGTATACTACAGAACACCGAAGTGCTGCACGAGAGTACTGAACGGTTAATAAAAACCTTTACACAGCTAACCCCTTGTGTTAAAATGCACAAGTACGTGTCCTTCGGCTGAGTTATCGGATTCTCCGACCGATTGCCCGGCCGGGCGGATGAAAGCAAAAAGGAGGAAAAATTTATGCTGACGAAAGAACAGAAAGAGACCATCATCAAAGAGTATGGCCGCAAGGAAGGCGACACAGGTTCACCGGAGGTGCAGATCGCCTTACTTACCACCCGGATCAATGAGCTCACAGAGCATCTGAAGATCAACAAAAAGGATCATCACTCGAGAAGAGGACTTCTTAAGATGGTCGGCCAGAGAAGAAGATTACTGGCTTACCTGAAGGGGATCGATATCGAGCGCTACCGTGCGCTGATCGAACGTCTCGGACTGAGAAAGTAATGGATAAACAGAGCGGATCTCTCCGCTCTGTTTTCTGTGCAAGCACAAATGTATGCGCAGAGCCGCGTAAGGAACTATTCCGGCTGCGCCGGACGCTGCTCGCGCAACGAGAAAAGCGACTTTGTCACTTTTCCCGAACAGAAAATCATATGGCAATCGCCAGGAAGTGAAGGAGGAAAAGATGGTAAAAACGTACACAATGGAGCTGGCCGGAAGGACATTAAAGGTAGAGGTCGGCAAGGTAGGAAAACAGGCAAACGGCTGCGCGTTCATGCAGTATGGAGAGACGACGGTGCTTTCCACGGCCACGGCCTCGGAGAAGCCGAGAGACGGGATCGATTTCTTCCCTCTGTCGGTGGAGTTTGAAGAAAAGATGTATGCTGTGGGCAAGATCCCCGGCGGTTTCAACAAGAGAGAAGGAAAGCCCTCGGAGAACGCGATCCTGACCGCAAGAGTGATCGACCGCCCGATGCGTCCGCTCTTCCCGAAGGACTATCGCAATGACGTTTCCCTGATCAATATGGTCATGAGCGTGGATTCAAACTGCAGGCCGGAGCTGGTGGCAATGCTCGGCGCATCCATCAGTACATCGATCTCGGATATCCCGTTTGACGGACCGTGCGCGATGACGCAGATGGGCCTTGTGGATGGCAATCTGATCGTGAACCCGACCCAGGAACAGTGGGCAAAGGGCGACCTGAAGCTGACTGTTGCGTCCACCGAGCAGAAGGTGATCATGATCGAAGCCGGCGCCAATGAAATCCCGGAAGAAAAGATGCTCGAGGCGATCTATAAGGCGCATGAAGTCAACCAGACCATTATCGCCTTTATCAAGGGCATCGTGGCGGAAGTCGGCAAGCCGAAGCATGAATATGAGCATTATGTGATCCCGGAGGAGCTCTTCGAGGAGATGAAGAGGATCGTTCCGCCGGAGGAGATGGAAAAGGCCGTATTTACGGACGAGAAGCAGGTGAGAGAGGACAATATCCGCGAGATCACCGCCCGTATCGAAGAGGCCTTTGCGGAGAAGGAAGACTGGCTCCCGCTGGTTTCCGACGCGATCTATCAGTATGAGAAGAAGACGGTCAGAAAGATGATCCTGAAGGATCAGAAGCGTCCCGATGGCCGTGCCGTGAACCAGATCCGGCCGCTTTCCGCGGAAGTGGATCTGATCCCGAGAGTGCATGGATCCGCGATGTTCACAAGAGGACAGACGCAGATCTGCGATGTGATCACACTGGCTCCGCTTTCCGAGATGCAGAGAGTGGACGGTCTGGACGATAACGTTACGCATAAACGTTATATCCATCAGTATAATTTCCCGTCCTATTCCGTGGGTGAGACCAAGGTCAGCCGCGGTCCCGGACGAAGAGAGATCGGACACGGCGCTCTTGCAGAACGTGCGCTCCTTCCGGTGCTTCCTTCTGAGGAAGAATTCCCCTATGCGATCCGCGCAGTCTCAGAAACCTTTGAGAGCAACGGCTCGACATCGATGGCCAGTACCTGTGCATCCTGTATGTCTCTGATGGCGGCAGGTGTGCCGATCAAGAGGATGGTCGCCGGTATCTCCTGCGGTCTGGTCACGGGCGATACGGATGACGATTATCTTGTGCTGACCGATATCCAGGGTCTTGAAGACTTCTTCGGAGACATGGACTTCAAGGTCACCGGTACCACGGAAGGGATCACGGCGATCCAGATGGATATCAAGATCCACGGCCTGACCCGCCCGATCGTTGAAGAAGCGATCAAAAGATGCCGTGAAGCCCGGCTCTTCATCATGGATACCTGTATGAAACCGGCGATCTCCGCTCCGAGAACCGAAGTGAATGAGTATGCGCCGAAGATCATCCAGATCCAGATCGATCCCGCGAAGATCGGCGATGTCGTGGGACAGCGCGGAAAGACCATTAATGAGATCATCGAACGCACCGGCGTAAAGATCGATATCACCGATGACGGAGCGGTTTCCGTCTGCGGCACCGATAAAGCGATGATGGATAAGGCCATCGACATGGTGAAGATGATCGTGACCGACTTTGAAAAGGGCATGATCCTGACCGGTAATGTGGTGTCCATCAAGGAATTCGGCGCCTTTATCGAGTTCGCGCCCGGCAAGGAAGGCATGGTGCATATCAGCAAGATCGCGCACGAGCGCATCAACCATGTGGAAGACGTGCTGACACTTGGCGACCGCGTGACCGTGGTCTGCCTCGGAAAGGACAAGATGGGCCGCATCAGTTTCTCAATCAAGGATGTGCCCGGCAGCAATTCACCGGCGTAAATATGATCGTTTTGATTGTGATCGGAGCTCTGTTCCTGCTGTATCTCGTATGGCAGTGGGCGGAGCTTCGCCTTTTTCGGGTAACTTCATATGCCTGCGCGGAAGCGAAAGTGAAACAAGAGATCAGGATCGCCGTTTTGGCGGATCTTCACAGCTTCACCTATGGGAAGGACAATGAAAGGCTGATCGAAGCCGTAAAGGGGATCGAGCCGGATCTTATTCTGTGCCCGGGGGACATGATCGTGACCGCAAAGACCAGAACCTACGAACGGACGGAAAAGACCCTTTCTGCGCTCCGTCAGATCGCGCCCCTTTTTTGCTCTTACGGGAACCACGAGAGCAGGGCGGAAGAAAATATCCCGGAGTTTCCGGCTTATAGGAAACGGATGGAAGAGAAGGGGATCGTGTTTCTCGACAATGCCTATGCGGCGGAAACCGTCAGGGGAACGGAGCTTCAGATCTGCGGCCTTACGATCCCGCTCGAAAACTATAAGAGGGGGAAGGTCCTGCCTTTGCCGGAGCATTTTATTGAGGACGCGTTCGGCCCTTGCCCGAGGGAGAAATTCGTGATCCTTATGGCGCATGACCCGGCTTATGCAAAGGACTATTTTTCCTATGGCGCCGATCTGACGCTTGCCGGCCATAACCACGGGGGGCTTCTCTGTCTTCCGAACGGGAAGAGCGTGATCTCCCCGCGGTTTCATCTGTTTCCGAAATACGGCGCCGGCCGGTTCGATGAAAACGGGAAAACCCTGCTCATCTCAAGGGGCCTCGGCACGCATACCTACCATGTCCGGATCTTTAACCGCGCAGAGCTTCTTAGAGTGTGCCTGAAACCGGATGGGGCGTCAGATTGATCACCGGGCACATCGGCCCGGCCCGTTTCGCCGGCATCGTTTTTGGGCGTAAACATCCACAACATGGGTCTTGAAGAGGACTCACCACAAAATATTGTATTTTCTTCTTGAATTTTTCAAATCCCCTGTCTATAATGGATACCATGGGTATTCCGGTAAAATTGGAAGCATTTGAGGGTCCTTTGGATCTTCTGCTTCATCTCATTGAAAAGAATAAGGTTGATATTTATGACATCCCCATCATTTCCATTACGGAACAGTACATGGACTACATCAGAGGAATGCGGGAGCAGAAACTGGAGGTGGCATCGGATTTCCTCGTGATGGCGGCGACGCTTCTCGAGATCAAGTCGCGGATGCTCCTGCCGGTGGAAGAGAACGAGGAAGAGGAGACGGAGGATCCGAGAGAAGAACTCGTCCGGCAGCTTCTGGAGTATAAGATGTATAAGCGGATGTCGATGGAATTGAAGGACCGGCAATTTTTTGCCGACCGGGTGTGGTTTAAATCTCCCACAATTCCCGAAGAAGTGTTACAATATGAAGAGCCGTTTAATTTAAAGGAGTTTATCGGGGATGTGACGCTGACGAAGCTCAATACCATCTTCCGCCAGATGATGAAGCGTGTGGAAAACAGAATGGATCCGATCCGTTCCAAATTCGGCACCATCACAAAGGAGGAAGTGACGCTGGAGGAGTGCATGGAAGAGCTGCGGCAGCATGCGCTTACCCATCGGAGCTTCAGCTTCCGCCAGCTCCTTGAAAAGAAGAACAGCCGCATGCAGCTTATTGTGACATTCCTTGCGATATTGGAACTGATGAAGACCGGGGAGATCCGCATCGAACAGGACCGCCTGTTTGACGACATCCGGATCACATCCCTGATCGCCGCCTAAAGAGCCATGAATTATGAAGCCGTGATCGAAGCCATCCTCTTTACGATGGGAGAATCCGTGGAACAGTCGCGGATCGCCCTGGCTCTGGAGATCTCAGAGCAGGAGACGGAGGAGCTTCTGAAGAAACTGCAGAAACATTATGAAGAAGCGGACCGTGGGATCCGCCTCATCTGCCTTGAGGGAAATGCCTGGCAGATGTGTACGGACAGCGATTTTTACCCGTATCTCATCAAGATCGCGAAACAGCCGAGGAAGAGAGTGCTTTCGGATGTGCTTCTCGAGACGCTTTCCATCATCGCGTACAAGCAGCCTGTGACCAAGGCAGAGGTGGAAAAGATCCGCGGCGTGAATTCCGATCACGCGGTGAACCGCCTTGTCGAATACGGGCTCTGCGAAGAACTGGGGCGTCTCGATGCGCCGGGAAGGCCGGTGCTTTTCGGCACAACGGAAGAGTTCCTTCGCAGTTTCGGCGTGTCTTCGCTGGAAGAACTGCCGGAGCTTTCCGCCGAACAGATGGAGCAATACCGTCAGGAAGCGGAGCAGGAGGTCAAGGTGGAGGTATAAGATGGCGGAAGAGTCCTTAACCCCGCGCCAGATCGGGGATCTGTACTGGAAGAAAAGAAAGAAGATGTTTGCGTCCGCGGAAACCCTGGTGCGTAAAGGGCAGGCCACGGGCGGTGTCCGCAGCGCCCTGAAAGAGGAAATGCTTGTTGCTTCAAGGGCAGAGTGTGTTCTGGAAAAAT
>JAEESA010000101.1 GCA_016286115.1 Lachnospiraceae bacterium | reverse complement strand
CACATGCGTTATCTGCAGCGATTTTATCCCGAATTCACAACCGTCGGATTTTTGGGGCATGGCGGCATCGTTCCGAAGGAAGAAAATGAGATCCCATGGAAGGAACGAAAGACAGAAATCCTGTATGCAGGCGGGATCTCGCGGTTTAACGCTGCCATGGTCATGCCGGATTTTTCGAAGTTTTCCTTTGACGCAAAGAAAGTCGGAGAGGAAGCGCTTACGATGCTGATCGAAGATCCCGCGACAACGACGGAGGAGGCACTGGAAAAAGTGCTGTGTGCGAAGGGAATTAACCTCGCGGACCGGGAGCTTAGAGATGTGATCGCGGATCTTCATTATGTGGATCTTTTCGCCGTTTCGCATTACCGCGAATTGACGGTGAAAACGCTGGTGGAGGCCGGCATGCCGGTCACGCTCTATGGCTACGGCTGGGAACATTGTGACTGGATCGACAGCAAAAACCTTCACTTTGGCGGCCGGATCTCGGCGTTTGATATCATACATAAAATGAAGGATTCGAAGCTCGTCCTCAATTCGATGCCGTGGTTTAAGGACGGCACGCATGACCGTATCTTCAATGGGATGCTGGAGGGGTGTGTCGTTGCGACGGATCCGTCGGCGTATCTCAAAGAGGAGTTTTCGGACGAGGAGCTGCTGTACTTTGAACTTGAAGATATTCCGGCTCTTCCGGAACGGATCGGGGAGATTTTATCGGACCCGGATCGGGCGATTACCATGGCAGAAAAGGGCAAGGATAAAGCGCTCCGCCTTCATACCTGGCAGGAACGTGCCCGTGAATTGGATACGGATCTTTTGAGCTATTTTTGAGAGGAAATTTACGCGATTTCCATGCGGCGAAAATATCCGGAGAACGAATAGGAGAAGAATGAAAAAAGTCCTGTTTATCACCCACCAACTGACCAGAACCGGCGCGCCCATCGTGATGATGGATGCGGTGCGGATCCTTAAAGAAGAAGGCTGCGATGTCCACATGATCTCCATGGGCGAAGGGGAACTCAGGGAAGAAGTGGAGGCTCTCGGGATCGAGATCACGATCCGCGGTGAGTTCATGGAGGACGCGAAGGGGTTCCTTGAATCGGTCTGGGACTATGACCTGGTGTTCGTGAACACGATCGTGCCGTTACAGACGATCCATCTCTTAAACCTTGCCCATATGCCGGTGATCTGGTGGATCCATGAACCGGAGGTTTACTTTGACGTGTACGGGCAGTGGCTCCCGGATTTTAAGGAGCTGAAGCCGCACATCCATATCTGGGCCGTCAGCCCTGTCGTGAAGGAGCTGATCAAAAGGCGGTGCGGAGTTGACGCAGAGCTCGTGCCGTTTGGCATTCCGGATGCGGCGGGGGAGGATGTTTCGGCTGATGCAAGGAATGCTTTGAGCGCGGAAAGTGGCAGCCCGGACACGCCTGGCGAGAGTTTAGATACGGGGAGTGATAGTTCAGTGGTCACCTTCCTTATGATAGGTGTTTACTGCAAGCGGAAGGGGCAGGACCTTCTGCACCGGGCAATCGAGTCGCTGCCGGAACGGGCGCAAAAGAAGTGCCGTTTCCTTTTCTGCGGAAACCAGGTGGATGTGGAGCCGGACGTATATGAGCCTTTGGAGGCGTTTGCGGAGGAAACAGAGAATGTGGAGCTTCTTCCCTACATGCCGCATGATGAGATGCTTAAAGCGATCCGGAAGGCGGATTATCTTTTGATCCCCTCGCGCCAGGAGCCGATGCCGACCGTGGCGGCGGAGGGAATGATGCTGTCCGTCCCGTCCGTGATCTCCGACGCCTGCGGCATTGCAAGGTACCTTTCGCACGGGAAGAACGGGCTTATCTTTAAGAGTGACAATAAAAAAACGCTGTGCGCCGCGATCGAAAAAGCCGTTTCGATCCGGACGGAGCAGCCGGAAAACTACTGTACGATCTGCGAGAACGCAAGAGCGATCTATGAGAAAGAGTTTTCCATGGAAGGTTTCCGGGAAAAACTGATGGGAGTATTGATGTGAAAAAGGTCATGTTTATCAGCCACCAACTGACCAGAACCGGCGCGCCCATCGTGATGATGGATGCGGTACGGATCTTAAAGGAGAGCGGGTGCGACGTTCACATGATCTCCCAGAGCGACGGGCCGCTTCGCGAGGATGCGGAAAAGCTCGGGATCGAGGTCGGGATCAAGAATGATTTCATCATCGACTGGAATAATTTCCTGAAATCTGTCTGGACATATGATCTCGTGCTTGTGAACACGCTCCTGCCCATGCAGGCGGTGCAGCTTTTGAACCTGGCCCACATGCCGGTCGTCTGGTGGATCCACGAGGCGGAAACGTTTTTCGACATGTTTGAGCCCTTGCTTTTTGACTTCGCCGAGCTAAAACCCCATGTACACGTTTGGGCGGTCAGCTCTGTTGTGCAGGAGACGATCCGCCGGCGCCGTGGCTATGAAGCGGAGGTGGTGCCGTTCTGTGTGCCGGATGCTGCGGGGGATGCGGGGATTACTGACCGGAGTGGCGTGGGCACGTCCGAAGATCTGGACGACACCGTAACGTTTCTGACGATCGGCGATTACTGTATCCGCAAAGGACAGGACATTCTGCAAAAAGCGATCGAGGCACTCCCGGAAAAGACGCGGCAGAGCTGCCGCTTCCTCTTCTGCGGGAACCAGGAGCTCTATGAACCGGAGGTCTATGAACCGCTGAAGAGCTTTGCGGAGAGGGAAGAAAACGTGGAGTTGATCCCCTATATGCCGCATGAAGAGATGCTAAAAACGATCCGAAAAGCGGATTACATTCTGGTCCCTTCCCGTCAGGAACCGATGTCTGCCGTGGCTGCGGAGGGGATGATGTTATCCGTCCCGCCGGTGGTCTCCGACATCTGCGGCATCGCGACCTATATCGATCACGAAAGATCGGGGTTCCTGTTCGAAAGCGAAAAGATTGAAGACCTATGTGCGGTCATCGAGAAGGCGGCATCGCTCAAGACAGAGAAACCGAAAGGTTACCGCGCGATGTGCGCGAATGCGAGAGCGCAATATGAGAAGGAATTTTCTGAGGAACGGTTGCGGGAGAAACTGTTTGAAGTAATGAATTAGTTTGCGCGAAGTGATGGAATCGCTTGTGGCAGAAACTAATGAATGAATCAGTGCGGAGTGATGAGGTGAGATGGACGGGAAGAAGGCTGCGTTTATCGTATGTACAAATGATGCCGTGAAAATGAAGGAATGTGACTTCTACATCGATTCCCTTCGCGTGCCGGATGGGGTAACTATCGAAAAATGCTATGTGGAAGGCGCCCCGTCGATGGCGGCCGGGTATAACGCCGGCATGCGTTCGAGTGATGCGAAGTATAAGTTCTACCTTCATCATGACGTGCTCCTTTTGGAAAGAGACATGATCGAAAAAACGATCCGCCTCTTTTCGGATCATCCCGAAACCGGACTCCTCGGCACGGTTGGCTGCATCACGCCGCCGAAGGATGCGCACTTTGTGACCTCGTGGGACTATGGGGCGGTGCTGACGCCGCGGAACTGGTATGAGAAGCTGCACATGAATACAGAGCAGGATGTGACCGAGGTGTCTGCCGTCGACGGGCTTCTCATGATCACGCAGTATGATGTTCCCTGGCGTGAGGACCTGTTTCAAGGCTGGGACTTTTACGACATCTCACAGTCCTATGAGTTTCAAAGAGCCGGTTACAAGGTGGGCGTGCCCGCACAGGACCCGGTGCGGCCCTGGGCTTTTCATGATACGGAAGCATCCAATATGGGGAATTATTACGACGTGCGCCAGACCTTCCGTACGGAGTATGCGGACCAGTTTGAGTTCTCCTTGGAGCCGCGTCCTGAAGACGGGGAACGGCAGAAGCGGGACGCGGTCATGACAGATTTTTACGGGATGATCTGCGAGAAGACCGGAACGGCCGACGGACGGGAAGAAGCGGTTGCCCTTCTGAAGGAATACGGAAAAACGATCTACGGCCATGCGGGATTGAATGTCCTCAAAAAGGCAGGCATGATCCATCGCGAGGAGATATCTCACCATGTGCCGGAGGAAGAACTCTTCTGGAAAGCGAAGGATACGGCAGACGCCCTTATTGCCAAGATCCGGGAAGTGAACTTTGCCGTAAAGCGCGCAGAGTTCGGCGTGGACAAAGAAGCCCCGGCGCGGCTTCTTAGCGAACACCGGATTTCTGAAACGGCTCTTGCAACAGGAGCCGTATTGATGGTCACGTTGTGGGAACCGTACCTTCAGGCGCTGGGCGAAACCGGCCTTCTGGACCGGCAGAAGCCCATGATGAAGGACCTCATGGACAGGATATTCAGCGAGGACAGCGGAGGGTTGTACTGAAATGTGGTATGTGATCCAGACGAAAACAGGAAATGAAGAAGACGTAAGAGACCTATTGCTGAAGATATCGGATCCAGAGGTGATCCGGCGGTGTTTTCTGCCGCTCTTTGAAGAAGTAAGGCGCCGGGAAGGCCGGAGCAGGATCGTGTTCCGCCGCCTTTTTCCAGGCTATCTCTTCCTCGACACCGACGCTCCCGAGGACGTGCATGAAACGCTGAAACGCATTCCCGAATTCACCCGTCTCCTCGGCGCGGAGGAGGACAGCGGCGAAAAGCTTTTTCTCCCCGTCGGCAAAGAAGACGAGGCCTTCCTCGACAGCCTCTTCGACGAGGGCGTGATGCACGTGAGCTATGTGAACCAGGTGAAGAACGGAAGGATCGGGCAGGTCGTCGGCCCGCTCGCCCGTTACAGCACGCACATCACGAAGCTCGAATACCGCCACCGCATGGCCATCGTGGAAGCAGACATCTTCGGCAAGCGCCGTCGCATCAAGTTCGGCCTGTGGACAAAGGAAGACGAGCCCCTCCCCTGGCTCGAGGAGCAGCTTGCGCAGCCGAAAGAAGCCACGCCCTTCCTCCCCGAGATCGACCTCGGCCTCGCCCCCGGCGACAAGATCATGGACGACACCGGCGTGTACGGAGACCAGATCTTCATCGTCGACAGCGTGGACACAAAGCACCGCACTGTCCGCACCGTCACCCGCCTCGGCCTCGCCACCGTCCGGATCGAACTCTTCGCAGACAAGGTGAGGAAGGTGTGAGGAAAAATGTTTGAATGGGCAAAAAATGAAAATATAGAGGTTAAGAAACCGGGTTGAACTGTGTAGAAATCGAAGAGGGGCTTATGCCTGAGAGTAGGGCAACGTGAACTAAGGCTGCTGCGTTAACGCAGCAAGCTGCTTTTTCAACTCTGCGATCTCAGCATCCTTTTCAGAGATCTGAGCATCCTTCTCCGCAATACTTTTCTTATATTGCGCCTCACGCCGCTTCCTCCCGTTCTCACGACGGAGCCAATCCTCACGCGCTTCAATCTGCATCCGAATGCGGTCATCCTCGGAGAGCTGGTATATGTCTGTGGCGACAGATTTGAAAACATCATCCTGCGTTGCGAGCATTTTTATCTCCTCCCATGTGGTGGACTTAAAGAGCCTGGCCCAGCGGTCTGTGCCGTACCGCCGGTCCTCTTTTGTGGCAAGTTCTATATGAGTCAAGTCTACCACATACAGGGACAGATTTCTACTGTAGACATGATGACTTCTTACGTTTTGGAAATAGTAACAGGAGAGAAATTCAGGGTCCTTAGGGAACAGGGAATAATCCAATAAGCCGATATGATATGCCGGGAGTGCAGAATCGTACGGCTCACCGGGTTTAAGGTTTGTGTAGTTCCTGCACAGGTAGTAGAGAGAACGTGCTTCCCAGTCCTTTTGGTCTGTCACCTGCATTTCCAGATTGACGATACTGTTGTTGTTAAAGATAACCCTTACATCCAGTATGATGGTCTTTTCATCGATATAGTCTCCCAGAATTATTGGGTTTGTGATGACAGCGGAGGATATCCGGGAAGGGGTGAGGCGAAGTATACTGCATACAAGAGATATCAGCGCCTGATTGTTCCGCTGCAAAAGCGCTTTGAAAAGATAGTCGTTCGTCATCCGGATCGGAATAGAACCGGTGGCGTTGCTGAGCCAGGAAGGCATAGAGATAGACTTCGATTTTTGCATAGATCTGCTCCTTAAGAATTATAAGAGATTGATGAAATGAACCGAAACGAGTGCTCCGGTTTGCATCGGAAGATGCGATGTGAAGAATTTAACATAAATATTGAGTGAAGGCAAGGGTTTTATTCGCCTGAAAAGTGCGGCACCGTCCGGATCGGACCTTACGTTGACAAGTTGAGAAAGGCATGAGGGGAGAAATGATGTTTGAAAACAGATCATCTATTGACTTGAATAAAACGGGAATGAAACTGCAGTGGTACGCAAGGAAATTCGGCTATAGTGTTAAGGATATTCAAGCTTATCTGCGATTGTCATGTCCTCAACCGATATATCGATGGTATAAGGGACAAATCCTGCCGTCGGTCGACAATCTGCTGAGACTGAGCGAACTATTCTGCGTCCACATGGAGGAGTTGATTGTAAAGAACCGTATATCTGATATAGAGTATTCTCCTGCAGGCGAGCTTTCATTTTACAATCGGATCTGGCAGTACTATCGAATAATAATGGCATGAACGATTGGACTATCTGTCCAATGACAAAACGCTGAACATATTCTACTATGAGAAAAACAGGGAGGCAGAATATGGGAGATGTAAGCGTAATAGCAAGAAGACTGGAGGGTGGAAAGAGAGTTCAATATGGCTGGAGCGGTAATAGTGGGTACTTTAGGGTTGTTGGTTCCCGGCTGCTTCGTTGGTATGACAATCCCGAAAAAGTGGAGTACCTTTTTGGACTTGGACAAATGGAATTAATAGGAAAACCCGGGAGTGAAAATGGCGGAGAACCAATTGTATATTCAAACATTCCCGATGGTAGTCCACATTGGCTTGGAAAGTCGGAGCGTGAAATTTTCAGCCAAATAGCCTTCATAGACTATGGATATTTTTATGATTTGGACAACACATGGTACTACATCATTCCCGGTCCTTTTCGGATCAAGATCCCGCTGGCCTATATAGAGGAGCATGTGAATGAAAGAGGATCTGAATATGAAGAACTGGAAAAAATAGAATTGAAGGTTTCAGAATTTATTCTTGGCGAATACTACTCATCTGATGATGACCTTAAAGCCGTTGTGAACAAAGAGTATCCTGAGGGGATTGAGGAAATCCGTGAGTCTGTTCTATCCGCGAATGAAGGCCCATGTGAAAAGATATGGAAAAAATATAAAGCAATATATGAACATCTGGATGACTGGGTAGTCGTGAAAACCACGCCGGATCTGATCGGGATTAGTGATATTCTTGTGCGAAGAAATCAGGAAACCCTCGGGGAAGCACGAATTGAGACAATAGATTGGGATAGATGAAAGAGCCAGGCGAAACTTTCTCTACACCGTGAAATCAAAAGAGAAAGTTTTCTTAATATCCTTTAACAAATTAATACGGGCTTTTGCTTTGCATGAAAAGCGCCGCGATGGACAGAAGTACTGTAAAACGATATAATAAATTGCCGATATAAACTCTATATGGATTTTGGAGAGGAGTGCGAAGTGAAAAAGATCTTCTACTACACGGATTTCTTGCCGATTTTGTTCCATGGGGAAAAAGCATTAGAGAAATTAAAAAGAAATCTTCAGATATTTCGGGATGCCGCGGAAAAGGTCCAGCTGGTCTGGCACCCGTATTCAAAGAACATAGAATATCTGGAGAAAAACAACAGCCCGCTCACAGAGGAATACAGCGAGATAGTAAATACTTTCCGCTCCGATTCGTGGGGCGTTCTGGATGAAACAGCAACGTACGCAGACGCAAAGGAAGTGCTGTTCACCTGCGACGCCTATTACGGAGACTGTTGCAACCTTGCCTTTGATGCGAATGTGAAAGGCTTGCCTGTAATGTTTCAGAACGTGGAGGTTTGAGATACGCGATAAATAATTTCACACTTTACATCGGGAATCCATGATGCTATATTGAGTTTTAACAGCACAGGAGGCATCAGAGCGTTTCGCTCGTTATTCCCGATTTTTGAAATAATTGTTTTATCTTAATCTCAGGATATGATTTTTCTTTGATTTCTGGTTTTATTCTGCCTTCTTGTGTAGACCATACGGAAGGAGGCGGTGCGGATGGATTGAATATAGTTTTAATCCGGAAAACCACAAATTACAATAAAGGAGAAGCATATGTCAGAGATAAGGATAAATACACAGCATAAGGATCGCTTCTTTAAGAAGATCTTTTCTGAGAAAAAGGATCTGCTCAGCCTATATAACGCGATCAACGGAACAGATTATCAAAACCCGGAAGATATCGAGATCAATACGATCGAAAACTTCCTTTTCATGGGGATGAAAAACGATGTCTCCTTCCTGATCGCGAACGTGATGAACCTGTATGAACAGCAAAGCACTGTAAACCCGAATATGCCTTTGCGGGGCTTTTGGTATCTTGCCGAATTGTATCGGAAGTATTTCGGGGAACACAGAGACCTGTATAGCAGCAGCCAGATCAGATTACCGCGACCGCAATTCATCGTCTTCTATATCGGACGGGAAGACGAAGAAGATCGGAAACTGATGCGAATGAGTGATGCGTATGAAGGCGAAGCCGGGAACGAAGCAGCTGTCGAATGCACAGCCGTCCTTTTGAACATCAATTACGGGCACAACGCCGAGTTGATGCAGAAATGCCAGAACCTGGAAGGCTATTCCATCCTCATCCATAAGATCCGTGAATTGATCAAAAGTGGAAAGACAAAGGAAGAGGCTATTGAAATCGCAATAGATGAGTGCATCAAGGAAGGGATCCTCGTGGATATTTTGGAGAAACATAGAGCGGAGGCGAAAACATTGATCTTGGAAGAATATAATGAAGAACTGCATATCCGTAATGAGAAGGAGATCTCATACGAGGAAGGGCTGGAGCAGGGTGTACAACAAGGTATTCAAAAAGGCGTAGAATTGCTTGATGACGAGATCAAACGCTTACGTAGTGGCGAAGCTACCGAGGATATCATGAAAAGCGGTGTAGACAAAAGAACGATCGAACTTGCGAGCAAATATGCATAAACAAGATGAATCAACTCCCGCTGCAAGGCAAGGATATGCTTTGTGGCGGGAGTTTTTGTTTGTATTAGCTAGTAGAGCGATAACGTTGTTACCAGGCGGGAAGGGAGAGAAGCACCAGAGCATCTCTTCTTTTATTGGTTGCTAGATCCTTGGATCAAGTGACTTAGCAATAATGATCTTAGAATTATTAAAAGGTTCTATCATAATATGAGATACGAAGGGATGAGGACTTACATTGAAACAGGAAGATAGAAGGCAATTTTGGAATACGCTTTGCGGTCTTAATGGCATCGACTTGCAAGCTGACCGTGAGAAGCTGGAAAAAACGATAAAGTATCCAAGATATATCTATCGATACAGAGAGGTATCCTTGAGTACGATAGATGCGTTACAAAGGAATCTAGTTTTTTTTTCTACTGCTGATCATTATGATGACCCGTTTGACACGTTGCTGTATATAGATTTTAACAGGATAAGGGAAGAAGGAAGAAAAGTATTATCGTCTGATAGGTTAGAACAGCAGATAAAGTATGCTACAGCAATATTTCCTACAGAAAGTGAAAAAATAGCATATTCAATATGTTCATTTGTTCGCAATACAGACCATGAGGTAATCATTGATACAGTTATAAACTATTTGAAAAATAATATCCAATCCTTATTACGAAAAAGACAATGGACAGCGTGCTTTACAGAAGATGGAAATAATGAAACAATGTGGATCAAATATGCAGATCAATACAAAGGCTTTTGTTTAGTGTATGATTTGCAGGATTTGTCGAAGGATTTGTGTGGTAAACAGGAAAAATGCATGAACTGCGTAGTTAATAATGCAGGAACGAGCCTTTATCCTGTTTATTATTCTGATGAAGGCTATGATGCAACAGAATATGCAAAAAGTCTTTTAGGCGTTTTTATGTTAAGTGCTATCGCGAATAGTATGCAATTGCCGGTGGAAATCATTAATTCTTTTATCTCGTCATTTCCTTCCCAGTTGTGGCAGGCAGAAAGAGTTGCGTTGATAAAATCAAAATGCCATGAATATGATATGGAATGGAGATTATCTCTATGTAATGATGCCGAACCACCGGTAATGAAAAACTGGATCCCTTATGGGGTTATTCTTGGGTTGAGGATTTCAGAACAGGACAAGAAGCTAGTTATTAGATCGTCACAGATGGCGGGTATTGAACACATTTTTTGTTCCTTTATCAATGACCAGTATAAACTAGAACACAAAGAAATAGAAATCCGGTGAAGCGACGTAAGTTGGCTTAAGGACGATGATTGGAAGATCGATTCGTTGATCAAATACTGAATGTATAATTCGGAAAATGAGGTGTGAATGGGTGGAATCCTATATTCACCCAATATTCATGCAACGCTGAACCTGAATGGGAGGAATAGTAATGGAGGAT
>JAEESA010000410.1 GCA_016286115.1 Lachnospiraceae bacterium | reverse complement strand
CGGTAGCCGCAGAAACCAATGGTCTGTTTTATGAAATGGAGGGTGAATGTTGGCACATTGGATGCAGTGTAACACGGAAATTTTGGACAGAACGGAGATATGCCCCTTCTGCCGCTGCGTTTTGGAGGGGGAAATATCGGAACGGAATATGTACCCGGATGTGCTGACGCATGAGAAAAAGATCATCCTGGCGATCCGGATCTATCTGGTCGTCGCGATCGTAGTGGAATGCATACTGATCCATCTCAACGTCCGGAACTTTAACGGGATGTGGTGGTGCGCGATCACGGGCGGAGGCTTTTTCATTCTGTGGCTCGGGCTGAAGATGATCGCGGAGAAGGAATACCGGTACGGCATCAAAACCTTTGTCATGGTGTTCTTCTGCCTCTTGTATGTGATCCTGATCGATTACATCACCGGCTTCTCCCGGTGGTCATTAAACATCGTATTTCCGGGCACGATCCTGCTGATCAACGGTTTGGTGGTGATCCTGATGATCGTGAATTACAGGAACTGGCAGAGTTATATCAGCTGGCAGATCTTTATGATCGCGTTGTCCATATTGGCAGTGATCCTGTCGGCGCTGAATGTGATCACCTGGCCCTATATGGCAGAGATCGTTCTGGCAGTGTCCGTTCTGTTCTTTGTCGGAACGCTGATCATCGGCGGGAGCCGGGCAACGACAGAATTGAAAAGAAGATTTCATATTTAACGATTTTTCTATTTGTCTGATTTATTAAGGGGAGGTTTAATTAAATCATGAATAGTTTTCTTGATACAGTTAAGTCTTTGCTGGGATTAAGCGAGAATGAAATGGACGGCATGGACGTGGGGGAAATGACCGCGGCTTTTGATATCTTCCGAAGCCAGGTCCGGATCATGATGCTGGTCCTGCTCGGCGTGATCATCGTCCTTCTGGTGGTCGTTATCCTTCAGGCGGCTGCGCTTCGCCGCAGGGATGCGGACTTCTTCGATGAAGATGAGGACGACGAAGAAGACGAAGAGGAAGAGGACGAGGAAGACGAAGAAGAGGACGAGGAGGAAGAAGAAGAGGAAGAGGAACCCGTCCCCGTAAAGAGATCCCGCGGCGATGAGCGGAAAGAGAAGAAGAAGAGAGGAAAGCAGGAGGAAGAGGATCCTGAGGATGAGGACGACGATCTGGTCTTCATCGACCTGGATGACTGATCTTCTTTATTTGAGGGCAATTGAACTATGAGCAAGGCATATACAAAAAAAGCGAAAACGGTGCTGGAGGAGGCCACAAAGGTCTCCAGGATCATGCACCATAACTATATCGGGACGGAGCATCTTCTGCTTGCCTTTCTCCGCGAGGGGACCGGCGTGGCAGCAAAGGTCCTGATGGAGTCCGGCGTGGAGGAAAAGAAGCTCGTGGAGCTGATCGAAACGCTGATCGCTCCGTCGGGAGATGTGATGATCATGGATGCGGACGGCTTTTCGCCGAGGATCATGAATGTGTTTGAAGGGGCGGAGGCCGAGGCGGAGCGTTTCAAGAGCAAGGAGATCGGAACAGAGCATCTCTTGCTTGCGCTCATTAAAGAACCGGACTGTGCGGCCGTGCGGCTGATGAATACGCTCGGGATCAACCAGCAGAAGCTGTATGTGGATACTTTGATCGCGATCGGCGAGGACCAGAACCTTTATAAAGAAGATTTTCAGAACGGCCGGCCCATGAAGAAAGGCGACCGCGGAACGCCTACGCTGGACAAATATTCGAGAGACCTGACCCGGATGGCGAAGCAGGGAGAACTGGATCCTGTGATCGGGCGGGAAGAGGAGATCCGGCGCGTGATCCAGATCCTTTCGCGCCGTACCAAAAACAATCCCTGTCTGATCGGGGAGCCCGGTGTCGGAAAAACGGCGATCACAGAGGGTCTGGCGGAACGGATCGTGCGCGGGGATGTGCCGGAGCAGGTGCAGGGAAAGCGGGTCGTCAGTCTCGACCTTTCCGGGATGGTGGCCGGCTCCAAGTACAGGGGCGAATTTGAGGAACGCATCAAGCGCGTGATCAATGAGGCGATCGCTGCCGGAAATATT
>JAEESA010000100.1 GCA_016286115.1 Lachnospiraceae bacterium | reverse complement strand
TTGCTCATCCGGTCGATCTCTTTTTTCAGATCCTCGATCTCATCCTGGATATGATCCCGGTCAGTCATGGTATTCGTGTCCGTCGCCGCCTGCACCGCGAGCTCCCGCATGCGCTGCAGCATGGACGTGATCTGGGAGAGCACGCCGTCCGTCGTCTGCAGCATGGAAGAGGCATTATCCGCGTTTTTCCGGGCTTCTGTCATCCCGTTGATATGCATGTCCAGTTTATTGGACAGCGCCATGTGCGCGGGATGGTCCTTGGATTTATTGATGGAAAGGCCGGTGGACAGACGCTCCATGGCCTGCGTCACCATGTTTTCACTGGTTTTCAACCGGTTGTTCGCGACCACTGCCGAAAGATTATGATTGCTGATCTGCATATGTTTCCTCCTATGCTAAAAATCCCCGGTTCGCCTCCGGCACCACGCTTTCCGTGATGTCGTTTCTGCCGTAGGTCATTCCGTAGGAAACCTTCTGTACATTCTTCATTTCCGGAGAGGAATCATCCAGCTCCGCCAGCTCATGGAACGCTTTCCCGAGCTTGTCCAACACCTTCTTCGCCTCTTCGATCCCGGCGGTATTGTATAAGCTGATCGATAACGCAAGCTGCTCCCTGCACCAGGTGTACAGGCGGTAAAGGTATGCGGACAGTTCGTAATTGAAATCCAGCACGGAGATCAGTTCCTTCAGAACATTATCCGCCCAGCGAAGGTTCATCTTAAACACTTCTTTGTTGTTATTTTCTTTTGCCTCAACCGCATCCATAAGATACACATCCAAAATCTCATATTCGATCGCGATCAGGGAAGTGCGGTTGCTCTGTGTGATCCGAATGGAAAACCGCTGTTTTTTCTCTTTATCCAAAATGATCCTCCTTTACTGAAGAAGCGAAAGCAGCTGCTCCGGTGCGTCATTCGCCTGCGCCAGCATGGCTGTTGCGGACTGAACAAGGACGTTCTGCGTCGTATACTCTGTCATTTCCTCCGCCATATCCGTATCGGCGATCGTGGAAACCGAGCTTTCCATGTTTTCGGCGTTTTCATCCAGATAGGAAACCGTATAATCGATGCGGTTGGTCATCGCGCCGATATGCGACCGGAAGGAAGAGATCTTATCGATCGCCTTATCCATCTTATCCAGGGCCTTATCCGTGTCTTCAGAGGACTTGAAGCTGATGTCATCCAGATACAGCATTTCCGAGTCTATCTTCGGGATCCGTAAGAGCTCGATCTGGTTCTCATCTGCGCCAACCTGCGCCTGCAGACGGCCCATATTGGATATTTCCAAGGTGATATTGGTCCCGGCTCCGAGGTCCCTGTTGATCAGAAAATCCATCTGAAAGCCGTCGGGACGCTGGATATAAGCATGGTTTCCTTCTGACTTGAACGTTACATCATAGAGCTGCTGTCCATTGTAAGTAAAATCCGAGAGATTGGCTTCTCCATTGACCCAATCCACCTTCATCTTATATGTTCCGGCCTCTACAGCATCTGAAGCATAGATCCGATCCAGATCAGGCTGCGGAATTCCGGCTGCGCTGTTCGTAGATTTCGAAGGAGTCATTCTCTCGTCAAGCGTTCCGTCCAAAAGGCCGACCCCGTTGAACTCCGTGTCCCTGCTGATCCGGTCGATCTCTTTGCGCATGGCTTCCATCTCCTGCGCTAAGGCCTCCCGGTCCGTTTCGGTGTTCGTATCGTTCCCGGCCTGCACGGCCAGCTCACGCATACGCTGAACCAGGCTGTGGATCTCACTGAGAGCGCCCTCAGCCGTGTTCAAAAGGGACGAAGTATTCTGGGCGTTTTCGGACGCCCTGTTCAGTCCCTTGATCTGTGTTTTCATCATATTGGAAATAGCCATTCCGACCGGATTGTCCTTGGAATGGTTGATAGCGATGCCCGAAGAGAGCTTCTCGATGGATTTTTCAACAGAAAATTCGTTTTTACGCAGTTCGGTATTCGAAATAACGGCCGACAGATTATGATTGATCTTCATAAGCTTCCTCTCATAAAATAACGCTTCCCTGCGGCCCCCGGCTCTCCTTCCCTGGATCGCCATTCAGTTTCATTGTGTTACATATATTATCGGTCAAAAACAGACTTTCTTTAATTGAGAAGCGAAAGAAATGCTTTTGCCGCGCGATATAACTGTTTCGTGGTCACAGGATCCCCGTCCCGCGTGATCCCGTCGTTTTCGCGGTCCGTTTCTGTTGAAAACCGCCTGAGATCAAGCGAGCGGTCCTCCACAACGGAAAGCTTTACGCCCTGAAAGCCTGTCTCGCCGGCCAGCTCCCCGGAAAACCGCTCTTCCCGTTCCCTGAAAAACGCCGCGGTCTCCGGCCGTTCCGCTGCGATGTATCCGGTCAGATTCTGCCCGGCTGCCCTCAGCTTCGCAGCCACGCTGCCCATCGAAGACAACGTGAACTGAATATCCACGATCCCTTTTTCTTCCGTGCCGTTTACGATCTTTAAGGTCATTTCCCCGGTCTCGCCCTGCACCTGGATCGGAATATGATACTGCTCCTGCTTTGCCATCCGGGAAGCAAGCCGAAACTGCCCGGCCATGAGGCGAAGCTCCCTGACATCCACAGCCGTCTTCGTGTCTTCCGCCGTCAGCATCGTCTTCATGACGTTTTCCGCGATATCCGCAAGATTCTTCTGTGCCTTTGCCATGTCCTCCGGCGTATCCGCCGCCTCGCCGAACTGGCGGAGCAGATCCTTTTTGATCTCTTCAAAGTCCACTTCCCCGTCCGGTGTGCGGTAGGCATCCTTTTCCATGCCGAAAAGCTTACGCACCGCGGCATTGGGACGGTTCATCATGTAATGGAGGATCTCGATATTCTCCACCGTCGTCGGAAGGTCAAAACGCTCCAGCGCGCGATAGACCTCTTCCTCCGCTTTGGCGGCGTCACTAAAGTTCTTCAGCTCCTGTGAAACGTATTCTTCCTCTTCTTCCGCGGTATCCGCTTCTTTTAAGAGCCGTGCAAACTCCTCCGGGCTCTTTTCCTGCCACCGCTCATCCCGCTCCATGGCGGACTTCAGTGTCTCCGGCGACAGAGCGTCCGCTGCCTCATAGATCATGGACTGATGGAAGGCTGTCAGCGCCTGCTGCGTGCTGTTTCGTGACTTTTCCTTCGCCTTTACGCCGCCAAACCCGTCATCCACGGTATAGTCCATGCTTCTTTTCGCGGAACGGACCGCCGTCATCAGATTTTGCAGCGTCACCTCGGCGCCTTCCGCCACCAGCGCGCCCACTGCTGCCCCGTCCGACTCTTCGATCTGCCGGATCATCCGGTAGATCCCGATATAGGAATCCCGCTCTTCCGGCGTAATTCCCCTATTTGCCTCGAGTTTCACAAGAAACTCGCTGTATTTCTCCTCCTCCGGGATCCCGACCTCCCGGCGGATCGCTACCGCTTTCTCATTCAGTTCTGCGATATCAAGATCCAGCGGGTTTTCGCCTGTCTTGATAAACTCCGCCACCACGCGGGGCGTCAGGTTTTCAAAAGCGCGGTTCACCTGCGCGTCCTTCGCCTTCACAGCGATCAGGTTCTCTTCGGTCAGGTCGATCCGGTTATAGCTCAGGATCCTTACCGCCCTTTGGTTTTCCGCCGTATCGGGAAGGTCCATCGCCTCCAGCCGGTCAGAAATATTCCGAAACGCTTTTTGAATGGAATCTCCGAGGTCTTTGCGGATCTCGGTGCGCATCGTGTCATACGCTTCCCCTGCTTTATCGAGCTTTAGTTTCAGCTCGCTTCCCAGTTCATGGAGCCGGTTTAAGCTGTCCGTTTCCCCCACAGCAGGCCGGATCGGAAGAACATAGGCCGGCATTTCCTTCAGTTCGGTAAGCTTCTTTTCCGTTTCCGCGAAAAGATCGACGGATTCATCGGTCACCGGCGTTTCCGCCTGTTTCAGATAGGATTCGTAATAGGCGCGCTCTTCCTTCTTCAGCTCCTCCAGCCGCTCGGAAAGCCCTGTCACATCCGCTTCCACGCCCAGCTTTTCCATGGTCTTACGGGCTTCATCCGTCATCACGAGCCGCGCTTCCTCCCGCTCTCTCCGAAGAGCAAGGAAATCCGCTTCCATCGGCCGTTTCCCCGATCTTACCGCTTCCACTGCTGCCGAAATTGTCTCTTCCGGCGTGGGCGGCAGCTTCATTTCCGATAATTCTTCTGCTTTTTCAATATTCGAAGCAGTCAGCGGAATGTCATTTCCGAGCATCCACAGGCTCTTCTCCACGGTCTTCTGATCAACGGGCAAAGAGCTTTCCTCGATCACGTCCACGATCTGCTCCCGGAGCTGGCTCCCCTCTTCCGCAGCAAGCGGCGGTTCAGCGGCAGCCGTACCGCTGGCTTTTGCCACATAAAGGTTTTCCACCGTCGGCTCCAGGTCCCTTTGCAGCATGTATTTCACGGCCCCATCCGGAAACTCCGTAAGGCCGGCGGACAGAGAGAGCGTTTTCTCCGTTTCTTTCAGGTTGTCCTCGGTCAGCGGAAGGTCTGCGGCCGCATAGGCGTTTTGGATCGCCGACAGCACCGCCTCCCCGCCTGCTTCACGGATCGCTTCATCGCTCAGAGAGATCTCCCCGTCAACATTCCCGCTTTTTGCAAGGGAAAGCTTGATCTTGTCCACAACGGTCATGATCTCTTTGGAATCCATGTTATGGAGGGAATTCCCGTTATCCCGGTATTCCTTAAAATCATCTTCGGACATGGTGTTACTGACAACGGCCATTTCCTTCTGTTTTGCCGCAAAAGAACTTTCCTCCGCCATCGCAGCCGCAGCAACCTCTTCCGACGCCTTCAGGGCGGGGTTGTCATAGGTGCTTTTTCGTACATTGGCCGCATGCCCGTTCAGAGGATCCTTATCCAACCCCCTCAGCTCCTCCGTTGCAACAAAATGAGCGCCACGATCCGTGACCGTGCCGCTCTGTTTTATGATCTCCATTCCGTTAAAATCTTCGATTCTCATCCGATCTGCCTTTCATTCTGATCTATGGATTAAAACTTCATCTGAACTATTTATCGGATGTTTTTTTGATTCCCTTAAATCCCGGTTATACCGACCCCTCAGCCTTTGCTGCGTTTTCGGCTTCTTCCTCTTCCGGTTCCGGGAACAGGCTTTCTCTCGGCGTTCTTCCATAGAGATCGGCCAGGTCACGGATGCTGCGGGAGAGATCAGGCGACAGGAAATTCGGAAGCAGACGCCACTGCCAGTTCCCTTCCGCCTTTCCGGGCGTATTGATCCGCGCTTCTTTTCCCTTGCACAGATAATCCTGCAGCGGGATGATGCAAAGATCCGCCACCGAACGATAAGCCTCACGGATGATGTCCCACACGAGCTGGCCGTAATCCGAGTTCATGGAATTGATGTAACGACGGACGTAACTGCGGTCGCCGTCTCCGATCTCCTCCACCCAGGCTCTGGTGGGCGTGTTGTCGTGCGTTCCGGTATAGACCACACAATTATTTTCATGTCTGTGGTTCACATAAACACTGTCCCAGCTCGTAAACGCGAACTGCAGCACCTTCATGCCCGGCAGCCCCGAATCCTTAAGCAGCTTCGTGTTTTCTTCGGTCACGGTCCCGAGGTCTTCGGCGATCATGCGAAGCTCCTTCAGTTCGCTTTTCAGCGCGTTAAAGAAATCCATGCCCGGACCGGGGTAGTATTTTCCCTTTCTTCCGTCCTCTTCTCCCCAGGGGATCGAATAATACTGGCAGAATCCGTGGAAATGGTCGAAACGGATCACATCATAGAACTCGTAATTCCTCTTGATCCGCTGGATCCACCAGGCATAGCCGCTCTTCTTATTCGCCTCCCAGTCATAGACCGGATTGCCCCAGAGCTGACCGGTCGCCGAAAACGCGTCCGGAGGGCACCCCGCAACCTCGGAGGGCTTTCCTTCCGTATCCGTGCAAAAGACCTCGGGATGAGACCAGGCGTCCGCGGAATCCAGTGCCACATAAAACGGCAGGTCTCCAATGATACCTACCCCTTGTTTGTGCGCATATTTTACAAGCGCATTCCACTGGCGTTGGAAGAGAAACTGCTCAAAACAGACGAAATCGATCGTTTCCTTATAGTCCTTCTGCGCCTGAATGAGCGCATCTTTATCCCTGGAGCAGAGCTTCTTTGGCCAATCAAGCCAGGACACGCCCTTCTGGGCCTCTTTGATCGCGATATAAAGGGCATAATCCCCGAGCCAGAAGCTCTCCTTCTCAAGGAAACGGTCATATTCGGCCTTGTCGTCCCCGGCTTCCTTCCACCGTTCAAAGGCTTTCTTCAAAAGCGGCTTGCGGTTCTCATACATAGCGCCATAATCCACTTTTTCGAGGTCGTCTCCGAAGGAAACCGCATTCACTTCTTCCTCGGTCAGATATTTCTTCTCGATCAGCTCCTCCAGACAGATAAAATACGGATTTCCGGCATAAGCCGAATCCGGCTGATAGGGGGAATCCCCGTACCCTGTCGGTCCGATGGGGAGGATCTGCCACCAGGCCTGTCCTGCCTCCTTTAAGAAATCTACAAACTCCCTTGCTTCTTTCGAAAAACAGCCGATCCCGTATTTCGAAGCCAGTGAAAAAATGGGGAATAAGATCCCGCTTGTACGTGGTAACATTTCTTTAAGTCCTTTCCATATTAATTCGATTCATATTGGATCGTTTCGCGTCTGAGCGCTTCTGTATTCGATCCAGGATCCAGTTAAAGAGCTTTGTCAGATACCTTAGGATCGGCTCCGTTGTCAGAAGGAACAGCACCATCAGCATCGCGCACTGCAGATTGATCCTCGTGATCGCAAACCAGTGGCTGATAAAGATCATACAAAACAGCCACCCTCCGAAGAGGCACCCGAGCATGACCCAGTGGTGTTTCTGCATCGGTTTCGTGATCACATAGATGATCATAAAGCCGACGACCGCCACAAGGATCGTGACCGACGTGGACAGGCATTCCGTATCCACGTTAAATTCCCGGCAGAAGATGATCAGTCCGAAAACCACGCCAAAATCCGTTAGCCCCGCCGGCAAGGCCTTTAGCAGGACGTTTGTCATAAAGTGACCCTTGATCCTTTCGTGGTTCGGCTCCAGTGCCAGGATCAGCGAAGGCAGGCCGATCGTAAAGAGACTGATCAGCGTGACCTGCGAGGGCTCGAGCGGGTAATCCAGGAACATGATCACCGAGAACACCGACAGCAGCAGCGAGAAGATATTTTTCACGAGATAGAGGGCCGCGGTCCTCTGGATATTGTTTACGACCCGTCTGCCCTCCGCAACGACCGAAGGCATTCTGGTAAAGTCGGAATCTAAGAGCACGAGCTGGGCCACGTGGCTGGCCGCATCACTGCCGGAACCAAGCGCCACGCTGCAGTCGGCTTCGCGAAGAGCCAGAATATCGTTCACGCCGTCACCGGTCATGGCCACGGTATGCCCCTGCGCCTGCAGCGCCTTTACGATCAGCTTCTTCTGCTCGGGCACCACCCGGCCGAATACGGTGTATTTCTGCACCGCTTCATAAATATCCTTTTTCGACTGCAGAGATCTGGCGTCGATAAAGTTATCCGCATCGGTGATCCCGGCTTTTTTCGCGGTCTCCGACACCGTCAGCGGGTTATCGCCGGAGATCACCATCGTTTTCACGCCCTGGGCTTCAAAGTACTTAAACGTTTTTTTCGCGCCTTCACGCACCGGATTCTCCAGCAGCACGATCCCGCGTGGAATGACCTTTCCTTTCAAAGCCTCCCCGTCCAGGGTTCCCTGATATTTCCCATAGACCAGCACACGGTAGCCCTTCGCGGCCTCCGCTTCGATCTCTTTCTTATAGGTCGCGTAATCCTCTCTCAGCACGAATTCCGGCGCTCCGAAGACATAGGTCCCGTCCTCGAACTCGATCCCGCTGTACTTATACTTGGAGGAGAAGGACTGGATCTTCTTCGCGGCCTTTCCCGTTCCAGTGCGGAAATACTGCTGCATGGCCTTCATCGTATCGTTGTCCTTGGTCATATTCCGGACAAAATCCGATAATTCGTTCTTCATGGCCTCTGCGCTCATGCCCTGCACCGCGGTCTTCATTCCCGCCACCTTCATCACGGGCTCCGTGATCGTCCCGGTCTTGTCCACACATAAAACATCGACCCTGGCCAGAGTCTCGATACTCTTCATGTTATGAAGCAGCACCTCTTTTTGCGCCAGACGCACCGCCGAAACCGCAAGCGAAACCGACGTCAGCAGATAAAGCCCTTCCGGGATCATACCGATCAGAGCCGCCACCATGGACTGGATACTGGACTGGAAGGTTCCTCCGTTGATCACATAACTCTGCACGAAAAGCGCGATACCGATCGGGATGATGATGATCCCGAGGACCAAAAGGAGCTTGTCAATGGAGCGGATCATCTCTGACTGCTCGCCCTTTTTCTCTTGGGTGGCCTGCAGCATGAGTTTCGAGATATAGGACTCCTTCCCCACTGCCACGATCTGCGCATAGCACTTTCCGGAAACCACATAACTCCCCGAAAACAGAGAATCTCCCGGATTTTTCTCGATCTCGTCCGATTCTCCGGTCAGGAGAGATTCGTTCGCCTGGATCTTCCCGGAGAGCACCTTGGCATCCGCAGGGATCTGACGGCCGCTGGTCAGGACGATCACATCATCCATTACCACCTCTTCCGAAGAGATCTCCTTCTCCTTGCCGTCTCTCAGCACCGTTACCTTCGGGGCGTTTAAGAGCGTCAGCTTGTCCAGCACCCTTTTGGAATGGATCTCCTGAATGATACCGATGGCCATATTTGCCAGAATGACCGGCAGAAACGTCATATCCTTAAAGGATCCCGTGATGATCAGAAGGACCGCAAAGATCGCGAAGATCATATTAAAGTAGGTCAGCGTGTTTTCCTTGATGATCTGCCCGACGGTTCTGGTATTAGCCGTGACATTGACATTCGTTAAATGATTTTTTTCGCGGAGGGTAACCTCCTCTTGTGTAAGTCCTTTGACTGCTAATTCTTCCATAACTTCCATTATATCTAAAATTCTTTTTTTTCCTACCCACTTCTTTTATTTTTTCGTATAATAGCAGTGACAGCCAAAATTGCATTTTTGTACAAAAGGAGAAAACAATGAAAAAAAGAATATTGCCTGTTCTGATGTCAGCCCTGCTTCTGTTTGCTGCGGGCTGCGGTCAGAATAATGATGCAGCCGCGAAAAAGGATTCTTCCGAAAAAGTATCCGAAACGGCCGAAGCTGCGCAGGAAGCATCCGCAGACACGGGATCGGAAGACGCCGGCTCCGTAGATACCACGGACGGGAATACGCTGATGATCGTCACAAATCCCGGCATTCATAAGGAAATCCTGGATAAAGCCCAGACGATCTTAAGCAAGGACGGGATCACGCTGGATATCCTGGAGGTGGATGATTACATGGGACCGAACCTCCTCGTAGACGCCGATATTTACACGGCAAACTACTTCCAGCACGAGGAATACATGAATTCCTTCAATACAATGATGGATACCGATCTGGTGCAGGTAGGCTACATCCATTTTGAGCCCATGGGGATCTACCCGGCAACGAGAAAGGCGATCTCCGAGCTCACGGACGGCGACACGATCGTGATCCCCGAGGACGCCAGCAATAAGACCCGGGCGCTGCTGCTCCTGCAGAGAGCCGGCATTATCGACCTGAAGCCCTCCGAGTCCGGACAGTACACGATCTCCGATATTTCGGGAAATCCCTACGGCGTCAGCGTGCTTCCGGTGGACGCCTCCATCGTGCCTTCCATGGTCGGAGAGGCTGCTCTCTTGGTCATGAACGGGAATTTTGCGAGAGACAATTTCCTCTCTCTGTCCGACGCCCTGTATTACGAAGAAAGCGATGATTCCGAAACGGCGCCTTACTGGAATGTGATCGCCGTAAGGGAAATGAACAAGGATAATCCGTTGGTGAAGCGTCTTGTGGAAGTTCTTTCCAGCGACGAAATGGTCTCTTTCATCAACGACACGTTTGAAGGCACTGCTGTGGCCTGACAAAACAGAAAGGAGTAACGCATATGAAGTTCAAAAAACTGCTTGGTGTGGTCTGTGCCGCAGCGCTGGCCGTCACCGCTCTTCCCACAAATCTGCATGCCGAAGAGGCTACGGCGCTGACCGTCTGCACGGATGCCGCCGGACTCGAAGCAAGCAAGATCAATAACCCGACGCAGGGAGAAGACTACTGGGAAGGAGCCACTGTCTATTTCGGGCGTTTCGGCGCCTATCCCGTGCTTTTCCGCGTTTTGCAGAAGGGCGGAGAGTTCGGAGAAAACAATCTTCTCATGGACTCCTACTTCAGCATGTTCCGCTATCAGTACAGCAAGAAAGGCGATGCGAACTGGGACAACAGCTCTCTTAAGGCGTATCTGAACGGAGATTTCATGCTTTCCTCTTTCTCCGATCCTGAACGCAAAGCCATGCTTTCTGTTAATGCTTCGGGCCTGACCGGAGAAAAAGTCTTCCTTCTGTCTCCCGAAGAAGCATCCAAT
>JAEESA010000409.1 GCA_016286115.1 Lachnospiraceae bacterium | reverse complement strand
AAGGTCTTCACCAGCAGATCCGGTTTGTCCGTAATGAGCCGGGAACATTCCGCGTACTCTTTCTCCACCTTTCGCAGCTTTCCGAAATACTTCTTACTGTCCTTCAGGATCTTTTTCCTACTCAGGAACAGAATAAAGCGCCGCAGGGACCGAAACACCTTCTCTCCTTTTTTCAGCATCAGATAGAAGAAGGTGGAGAGCCCGGTCAGAGCGGCAACTCCGATCGCGATGAATACATAGGACACGGTACTGAAATGCAGGATCGCATGGGGCTGAAGGATCACTGCCACGATCCCCAGCATGCCGATGGCGGCATTGTACATGATCAGATTCAGCACCAGCGCTGCGGTGACAATTCCCGTGGGGACCCCGTCCTTGATCATAAAGTAGGCACTGGCGGGCTGACCGCCGGTGGCGGAAGGGGTAACGGCGGAAAAGTACACATCCGCGGTACTGTAGAGCAGTCCCTGCAGTGGTTTCCGGGGATATCCCGTCTCCCGGAGGATCGTCCGGAGGGCCTTGCCCTCAAACCACACATAGAGCAGGGAGGAGGCCACCGCCACAATGATCCAGCGGATATCGGCTTCCCGCACCGTCTCCATCAGTTCCCCAAAGGAAAGGTTCTTGCTCTGGCTCATGACGGCTTTCACGGTAAAAACCGCCAGCAGCAGACTGATCACCATCCATATGATTTTTTTCGCTGTGCTTTTCTTATCCATGGGTATCTCTTGGCTATCGCAAACTTCGCCTATAATATAATCGGCGAAAATCTCCAATGCGTCAAGAGTGAGTCTGAGCATAGTATACCCTCCACTTTTTATATTATAAAAAAATGTGAGTATTTTGCTGTATTTTATTGTACAATATACGTACCCGAATTAGTTTTTTCTGTCATGTTGGCCGAAAGGAGGCTGCTATGAGACGCACAATGGGGAGACGGACGGCTGTCTGGGCCTTGCTTTTGCTCCTTAGCATATCCTGCACTGCATGTAATTCCGAGGGAACTCCGACTGTGGTGATACCGGAAACAGAAGTCACCGCAGACGAATCCGATACATCCCGCTACCTGGTGGCCGTGGAGGACGAACCCGACACGGTGGATTTCCAGTGCACCTCCATCCACTACACCATCGCCCAGAACGTGTTCAACCGGCTGGTGGAGATGGAAAATGACGAAAACGGTGAGATGGAGATCCTGCCCTCCCTGGCGGAGTCCTGGGAGATCTCCGAGGACGGCCGGGATTACACCTTCCATCTGCGGAAGGGCATCACCTTCAGCAACGGTTCCGCCCTCACCTCCTCCGACGTGAAATACACCTTCGAGCGCATGCTCACTCACCCCGATGCCTGTAACCAGGACATCGTGGATATCATCCTTGGAGCTACGGCTCTGGAAAAGGGTGAGACGGATCATCTGGAAGGATTCGAGGTACTGGATGACCTGAATTTTGTGGTCACCCTGGAGCAGCCCTTCGAGGCATTCCTCGCCTGCCTGTCCATGCCCGCCGCTTCCATCCTCGATGAGGAGACCACGGAAGAAGCCGGAGCGCGGTTCGGAGTCGATCCCGCATGGACCATCGGCACCGGTTCCTTCATCCTGAAGGAGTGGATCCCGGGCGATGGACTGATCCTCGTGGCCAATAAAGACTGCTGGATGGGCGCCCCCAAATGCGAGGGACTGAACCTGAAGTTTGTCACGGACGCCGTCGAGATCCGCAGAATGTTTGAAGACGGCGAGATCGACGTGCTGGACCTTGACGAAACCGGAAATGCCGCCGAGTATTTCATGCACGGCGCCGAGTATCAGGACAGACTCTTTAAAGTACAGCGCATCGGCATCACCTACATCGCACTGAATGAAAGTATCGCTCCTCTGGACGATGTGAACGTCCGGAAAGCCCTGCAGCTGGCATTGAACCGCCCGTCGCTGCTGTCCGCAGTCTACGGCGATAACGGAAACATTGAGAACGGAATCTTCCCTCACGGTCTCTACGGATACAACCCGGATCTGCCGGAGATCCCCTATGACCCGGAGGAAGCAAAAGCCCTTCTTGCAGAAGCCGGATATG
>JAEESA010000099.1 GCA_016286115.1 Lachnospiraceae bacterium | reverse complement strand
GTGTTGCGATAAAGCTTCTGGAAAGCGAGGTCATGGCGAAGAGGATGCTCGAAAAGAACAATGTGGATCAGGAGATCATCGACGCCAGGAAGCTTCCTGAGTTCGCAGATCAGGAAGAGGCGGAAGATCTTATCGCGGAATTCGAAGAGTATCAGGATGAACTGATCGGCGAATTCTACCTGAAGAATACCGACAAAAAGGAGGTCGAGAAGTATAGGAAGCTCGCGCTCGAGCCGCCGCAGGTGAAGAAGGAAGAAAAGAAGCCTGTCGTTACGGAAAAGAAGAAAGAGGGAAAGAAGAAAGAGGAAAAGAAGAAAGAGGAAAAGAAGAAAGAGGAGAAAAAGAAAGAAGAGAAGAAGAAAGCAGAAAAGAAGCCGGTCGTTACGGATAAGAAGCAAACCACCACGAAATCGACCACTGCGAAATCGGCCACCACGAAAAATAAAAACACGAAACTGATCCTCAACTGGGATCTGGATGATACGGTGGATCATGACGAGCTCCTGAAAGAGAAGGCCATTCCGCTTGCGCAGATGGAAGAAATGAAGCCCGAAGAATATGAGGAAATGATGAATTTCGAAAACCGGGTCTGCAACGCCAAAGACTTTCCGATAGAGGAGAAGAGAAAGCAGGAAAAGGTGCTGGCGGATCTCGGCTATCCCGGAGCCGCAAGGACAAAGGTTGTCTTCGATATTTTCAAACAGCGGCTTGTGTATGAAGGGTATCTCGTCAAGAAGCGTTTTGTCAAGGAAAATGGCATGACTTCCAGTGATGAGGTATGGACGGAGGAAGCAAAGAAAAAGCCGCAGCTGATCAAGGCCTTTAATTTCCTCCAGGACTACTACAAGGCGCATGATATGGGAAGGCCGAAACCCGGAGGACCCAAGCCTTTGGATAAACAGCAGTATCCTTCGACTTATCAGATGGTCACGATCTCCGATCAGGAGCTTTTGGGCATGCAGATGAAATACGAACACCAGGATACCAATAACTGTTGGGCCTGTTCCGGAACGGCGATCTTAAATCACTATCTGATGAAAAATAACAAAAAGCCCATACTGGTCGATCAGTACGATATGCGGGGATATAAACCGAAATATAAGGAGTTTAAGGACGTCAAGGAAACTCTCGGGAATGATATCATGTACAACGCAGCCGTGAACGAAACAAAGACCTATATCGGGAGAGGCAAGACGGGTGTCGGAAACGTCTTTGAGGTAGGAGATTTCATTCTGGACAGAGCGCCCAACGCCATGCTCCACCGATTGATGCTGCAGGTTGCCGCGCCTTATGATTCTAAGAAAATTACGGAGGATGAGAAGAGGGAAAAGGATACTATTTACGACAACCAGAAACGGATCTTCATGAAACAGGTTCATTCGTGTATACAAGCCGGCCATCCCGTTTCGATCCTGAGTAAATCCATCTGCAAAGGGTTCCGTCATTATGTGACCATCGTCGGGATCGGATATGACGAGGAAAAAAAGACGGATGTGATCAAATATCTGGATTCTCTGGAAACAAAGGAAAACAAGGGAAAAGGCCCCATGCCAATAAAGTCCATGCCGGTGGATGAGGTAATGTCAAAGATGGGCAACGGACAGCAGATCGAACTCACCTGGTTGACGGATATGGAGAAGGATGCGGATCTGAAGAAGAAGTTCACGAATCTGAAAACGAACCCGAAGGGGGAATATTACGAAGAAGAGAAAACGATGGAAGCCTCGATGAACGTGATGAATACCAAGGGGGTCACCGTCAGCCAGTATCCAAATGAAATGCCGGATGGGCATGAGAATGTTATGTACACTGTTTACATGCCGAAGAAAAGCACGGTTAAGAAATAGATCATAGCCTTTATTGAAACAGGAGGAAAATGTAATGGAAATCACCAGCATCGAAAAAGAAAACTTTGAATACTTTGAACCATACACCGGCGGTCCGCTCACTCCCGAACAGAGCGCGCTGGGCCTTATCGAAGACGACACCGCCATCGGGGCTCTTGTGGTATCGGAGGATGACGGCGTCTGTACGATCGACAGTCTCTTTGTGGACCCTGGTTATCAGAGGAAAGGCGGCGGTACGATGCTTTTGAACGCGCTGAAGGAGTGCAGCGAGGAGCTTGAGATCCGCGACTTTTTAGTCTATTACTCCGAAGACGAAGCGATCACCGCCTTCCTTACGAAACAGGGCTTCACCTGCATTCAGGGAGACGAGGTGATGACGATTTCCGTGAATAAGATCCTTTCCTCCAACAATTTCCAAAAGGTGAGAGGAAAAGAGCCCGAAGAAGGTATCCGCTGCATCAAGGACCTGGCCAGGAAGGACTTAAACGGACTGAAAGGGGTGGTCCAAGAGGCCGGTTTCCCCGAAAAGCTTCTGGCGAATGAGGATCTTGACGCCGAATTATCTTTCGCCGCGTTTGATGGCGAAAAACCGGAAGGAATTTTGCTTGCCAACAAGGTCGGAGAGAATATCTTCGTGTCGCTCCTTTTGGTGGAAGAGAACAATCAGGGGATCCTTCGCAAGCTCCTGGCTGCGTTCTCGAATGCGCTGAGCCATCACGCCAAAAAGGAAAGTCTTCTGCAGTTTGTGAACCGTAACGAGAAACTGAGATCGACTCTCGAAAAGATGATCGGCCAGCAGTTCGATGTAACCGGCCAGACATGGACGGGAATTCTCTCTATCTAACGGAGGTGGAAAATGAGCGAACCGGAAAAATCAGAATTCAGGAAATTAGAGCATAATAATTCGATGGACTTGGAGTCCCTTGAGAAAATCGCCATGAAAGAAGAGGACTTTAAGAACCAGTTTCAGCTTCCCAAGGATGCAGTAGAGACCAATACAAAGGTCACAAATAAAATGCAGGGAGCTTTCAAGCATCATTTCGAGTCCAAGAAGCTGAAGGCCTCTTCCCTTCAGACGGAGGCCAGAGGCGAGGTCGACAAGATCTTCAAGGAAAAGTACATCGGTCGCTATGCCGAAAAGGACCGCGGCGAACATGCCAAAAAGCAGATCGGTATCCAGCGGCACCTTATGGAGGAGCAGAGGGCGTACGTTCAGAGAAAAGAGAACGAGCGTTCTTTTGCGCGCTATTATGTTTTCGGAAACATGTCCAAAAGACTGGATGTACTCTACACGACAGAAGAAGAAAAGAATGCCTTTGCCAACTGGATGGTCAGCGAGGATCAGAACGATTGGACAGGAAAGACGGAGGACAGAGAACACGTCTCCAAGCTTTTGGGAGACGATAATACCGTAGAAAGTGAAATGAAGAGGATCATCCAGAGATTACCGAAAATGATCAATCTCGAGGATTTTGCGTTCACAAGCGATAAGGAATTTGTCTCCAAATATGCGGAAAAATATGATCTTTTGTGCAAAGGCGCTTCCGCGGAAGTGTTTATACGAAAACTGGAAGAAAAAGTTGCAGATGGAAGTACACCACCCTTCCCATTGACCGAGGGAAAAGCCATGGTGGAGATCTGCAAAAAACTGAAGGTGGAGTATGAGGAAAGGATGGAATTGATCCAGAATCCTTACTATGCTCTGCTTACCTCAAAAGACCTGGCGCCGTATCTCGAAAATCTGGACCAGGAGAATGAAGCGTGGAAAGCCACCCTGCAGAAGGACCTCAAAGCAGGAAACGAGGCCTTCGTTTCCTATGTGGAGCGCTATCGGAAGCTGAAAAAGAGCGCGTTCGGAAAAGGGAAGAATTATCGTACTCTCTACAACCAGGAACTTGCAAGGATTCAGCAGGAAGCAAAAGACGCAGATATTAAGAAGGTACAGGACTTAAACCTTGAGGTGAAGGACACACCCGAACGAACGATGGAAGCGTATTATGCCAGAAAGAAGGCGGAAAAGGAAGGTACTTGGGCGGAAAAGAGCAATGCAGAGTTCATGAATGAAAATCCGATCGTCATGGAAGTATGGGAAGGCGGAGATATGGGGCCGGATGATTACAGCGAGATGGAGCATTCGCTTTTGGAATTAGAGGCAAAGGGCATTTTCCATGGAGTCAAGGTAAAGGATGAAGATAAAAAAGCAATCCTTGAAGAAATGAATAGACTGATCGCGATCCGAAAGGATGCGATGTCCAAGATTTACGCTGCGAACAAGGCGTACGACCTCCAGAACGGGGCGGGTACAGATATAGCGAATAAAGCCTTCGCTGATACAAACGAAGGAAAACTGATCGCGTCGATTCAAAAAAGCGATTGGGCGTTAGATTATGAAGCTGCGAATATGCGCCTGCATGAATATCTGGGCGGCGTCAAGGAACTGATGAGAACCATAATGAACATGGGCTATCCTCTCTCGAAAGAGTATGAGGACGCGCTTAAAGAGAAGGACGGCATCGAACGAGGTCTGGAAAATTATAGGCATGATCTCGAAAATGAATATTACCAAAAGAACCCGGTGGGAGATGAAGAGAAAAAGCGGATCGATTTCCCGGAAGTGACGGTCAACGGCAAGAAGGTTTCAACGTATGGCCAAAATAATCTTCTGGCTTTATTTGTCGGAATGGACCTCAAAGTGGGGGCGGAGGAGGAGAAACTGTTCAGCGATCTCTCTGAACTCAGTAAACAGCGTTCTGCGGTCACCGGTCTTTATGCACAAAAAGATGGAATACGTGGTTTTTTGAGCAAAGTGATAAACGCAAACTGTGTCGAGAAGATCATGCCCCTGGAAGTTCAGCTCATGAACCATCTTATGGACAAATACCCGCAGGTCAGAAGGCATCTTCTTACCAATACGGAGCTGAAAGGGAAGAAAGAATACGCGGACGTGTACAAAAAGCTGAACGAGCTGTATAAGAAATCCCCCAGCCTCGAGCTTTCCGACCTGGCCGTCATGAACGCAAAGCTTCATAAGAAAGAAAATTCAAAATCAGCCGGGTTTAAGGAGAAGGAACTGACAGATGAGATCCTCAATGATTCCATTGCGGCTATGAATAAGTATAGTGTCAATTCCATTAAGGGTGAGACCATCCTGGATTTCATGCGCAATTTTGAACATAACTTAAGCACCTGCGACAAAGTGCGCGAGATCAGGCATCAGCTCGTAAGAGGCCTTACCCGCGGAATTAAGCTTGATGATCAGACCCTTTTATCCTTCCGGGCGAAGTTTATGTATTTTGAGAAGGTCAGAAGAACTCTATTGAAGATCCAGACGACCCTTTTGGAGAAAGGGAAAAGTGAAGCCTGTGCAAAATGGTCGAAAGAAAAATGGGAAGAGACTTTGAAAACGGATTATAATCATGTAATAAATGGGCTGCCGGAGCTGCTTCCCTGGAATAAAGAGGCATACTTTGATACCGCCTTAAAGCAGTTCCAGGACGAATATAATGACCGGGAAACTACCATCAAGAATGTTATAGGAAACTTTTTTAACAAGGAGAAGATCAGCAGCGCCGAGATGAAAAAACGGAAGGGGGAATATTGCACGAACTCCCTGATCGCGGAATACATGAGTTCGGCCTATCGGGAAAGTAGCATGGCTACGGAACAGCAGATCGTTATCAAGGCCTGGTGCTTAGAGCATGGACAGGAAATGAAGGCGATCAGCAGGACGGATCAGGCATTTCTCGACGGGAAATCCCCGGAAGAAGCGATCCGTCTGTACCGCCTGCGCACAGGCACGCAGGAAGAGCAGTTTGAGTACTACCAGGAGCTTTATAAAGAAGCATGGAGTTTTAAGCTTGACGACTTCAAGTATACGGACAGCAACAGTCTGATCGAAAATTTCCGCAGGAAGTTTTATCTTGTGAATATTCACAGAAACATTCAGGATTTCGGGGGAGAGATCAAACGTCTTAGAGAGAAGGGATTTACGACAGATAAAATTAATGATAAGGATCTTTTTGAAATGATCCGTAAAGCCGATATTCTGCAGGATTTTGCCGTCATGTATGAGGCAGACCGGGTAGGAGGCATTCCGCAGATCAGGCAGTCGAAATTCCGAAATGTGCTTACGATCGAAGACTTTGCAAACATGAATGAAAAGGATTCCTATAGGGCCACGGAGATAAGATTAGAGAATATTCCACTTGTCATACATGGAAAAGAGCTGACGTTCGAGGAAGACGTGGATTTTAGGAGTATTTTTAATAAAACGGACGAAATAATCGCCACTCTGGCCACAAAACTGCTCACCCCTAAGCAGCAGGAAGCAAATAAAAAGGCTGACAAGTTGGGGAAAAAACTGCCGTATTTGTCGAAAGCCGGGGCTTTTAAGGCGGATCTGTCTGCCCTCTATAAGGCGATGGAAGAGAACTATAACAAGGAAAAGCTGGAAGACAGAAAAAAAGATTTCGAGAAATCGCTGGAAAGAGGACGTAAGTATTTAGAAGATCAAAGAAAGAAAGAAGAAGAAAAGAACAAAAAGAAGAACGACAAGAAGGAAGAGAAGAAAGAAGAAAAGAAAGAGGAAAAGAAGTGGAAGAAGGAAGAGAAGCTTATTCGGAATCTGCTTGCTGATGAAAAGTTTATTGAAGCGAACCTTGAAGAAAGCAGGAAAGCCTATCAGAAGCAATATTATAAGGATAACCCGCGGAAAGAAGGGGAACCGAAGCTGAAGAAGCAGTTCCCGGCCATGAAGATCAACGGGGAGATCCTCTTCAACTATGGAGCTGAAAACAACTTCTTATCCTTATTCCAGGGCCAGCAAATGCAGTTTGACGAAGAAAGCTCGAAAGATCTGATGGTCTTCTTTAAGAGGTGTTCGGAGGTCATGAAGAAAAAGACCGCCCTCGCCGGAGCGGATCTCAATGGAAAGGGAATCTCTGAAGAATCGAGGGCCGAATATCAGAAGCTGCTTGACAAGGATCTCATAAGGGCTGAAGTGGGCCTTATCAATCGCCTCGTTGAGGTCGAGGATTTTGCTAAGGCGATCAAAAAATATGTCCGGAGTAACCCGGCTCTTGCCAACCATAGGGAAATACTATTCCTGCGTAGGGAAAAGCAAAAAGCCAACGAGAGTAAGAAGGAAGAAAAGAAGGTCGAAGTAAAGACGGAGGAAAAGAAAGAGGAGAAGAAAGAGGAGAAGAAGGAAGAGAAGAAGGGCGAAGCAAATACCGGGGAGAAGAAAGAAGAAAAGAAAACCGGGACCAACCCTGTCTACACGGAGGAAGAGTTCGCTCGGCGCAGTGAGATCTTAAAACTCTTCAATATCGATCATGCTCCGGGAAGCCATCAGGAAATGGAGGATATGATCAAAAGTCATTCGAAATGGATCATAAAGGAAGGGAAGGATTACCTTGAATGGAAGGATGATGTGCCTGATGAGCTGAAGGATCAGCTGTTTTGGTTCCAGGGGTATTATCAAAGTCAGACTGATAATATAGAGATTCCTGCTCTTAAGCCCAAAAAATTTAAGGCGAGGCTCGGGAAAGATCTGCCCTATGAAGATCAGGAAACAAATAACTGCTACGCGTGCGCCGGGACCGCGATGCTGAATCAGTTTATCGCTTTGAAAAATGGGCTGAAAGGCATTCCGCAGCTCTATAACCAGTTCGATCTGAGAGCTTATAAGCCGAATATCCGCATTCAGGATCCGAAGGACGAGGAATTCATAACTAAAGACAGCTACGATATGCAGGCTGAGGAAATCAATAGATACGCCGGCGAAGGAAAGACCGAAACAGGAAATCTATTTGCCATGGGAGATTTTATCCTGGATAAGCTGGAGGAGAACGGGATCACGGATGTCATGCTGAACCGGATGACGTTTGAGGTGCCGAACCACGCCGCCCAAACGGATTCGGAGCAGAAGAAAAAGAATGATAATACGATATATCAGAACATGAAGGCCGTCTTCGCCGAGAAGATCGCGGACATCATCTCAAAAGGCGGCGTGGCCAGTGTTCTGGTAATGAAGCAAACCTATGCCCATTACCTCACCATTACCGGCATCAACGAAAAAAATGAACTGGAGGTTTACAATTCTTCGGGTGGGTCGAAGACTACCATGAAGTTAGATCAGTTTATCTCCAGAGGATACCGGTATGAGGTCAACTGGCTCTCCGACAAAAAGCCGCCGGAAGAGATGACGAAGGAATTCAGTAATCTGACCTATAATGAGGAAACGGGTTATGACCTGAAAAAGAAGGACTTTACCTCCTTTTACGAGGCCATCAGCCTTACGAAGGGCGTCGCGGTCAAGAAAGAATTGGGGGATGAGGATCCGGCCTATAAGGACATTGCGCTGACGGTCTATATTCCCGATGAGAAAAAGAAGGTCCGTTGCCTGCCGTTGGATGAATACCGGAAGAACAATGGGGAATGGGATGAAAGAGATCAAGCTCCGGAAGAGCTGGCTTCGGAAAAAGTACTGACCGACGCGGTGGGTGAAGATAAGGTCGCCAAGGAGATGACCAAAGCGATGAAGAAGCAGAAAGAGGACTTCTTCAAGTCACGCTATGATAAGAGCATTCCAAGTGACGAAGCGCTGGATTCGAGGATCGCCGAAATGCAGAAAAATTGCTTTGGCGTGAAGAAAGTGAGCAGCAAGACAGTCAGAAGGGAGCAGACCAAGGAGAAGCTCGCTCTCCAGAGGCGCCTGATGGCGGAACAGGAGAGATTCCTTAAGATCCGGGAGGAAGACAAAATAACGGCGCGTGCCAAAGGTAAAGACCTGCTTTCGAAGATCAACCGCTCTTTCTATGACAGCGAGGATGCTCTTGCCGCGCTCCGGGAATGGATGGACGCCAAATCATCGGATACAGATGCCGTGGTGAAAGTTAATAATGTGATAGACTCTATCGGACCCAGTGTATTAAGAAAGATGAACGATATTGACATTAAACAGTTTAACTATAATTCCGATGAAGAATTTCTTAAAAACTTTGCAGAAAAATATAAGCTCTTAAAGAAGGGCGCTGCGGCACGCTTTTTCTACAATAAATTTATGCAGGCATCCGATAAAATGGCGGTAGGGTCGCCCATCACCCTCTGGCAGTCGAAGATCCTGCTCTTTGAGAAGCTCCTGGAAAATTATGAGGATCGGATGAAGCTGATCAGTTCGCCTTACTATGCCCTGTTCACCAAGAGCGATCTTGCACGGTACTTAAAAAAGGATGGGGCGGAGGCCATCGAAAAGATCAGCGACAAAGGCTTTCAGGAGTATCTTAAGCTTTACCGGAAGCTTTCCAAGAGCCAATATGGTCCCGGGAAAGATAACGAAAAGCATCTCGAGAAAAATATTGAGATGGTAGGAAATCTTCGCTTGAATTCGGACATGAAATGGGTGAAGGCGGAACTGGGCAAGAAAAAGATCACCAACGAAAAGCAGGCAAAAGAATTTGTTCGCAAGAGATATGAGCAGAAGAGGCAAGAAGCCTTAAATTCTTTCCCCAAGGACGATTGGGAATTTATCAAACAGGTAAAAGCGCCCAGTGCCAATATCCCGCGGGATGCTTATGATGTGGGGTCGCTGCCCGAGCAGGAAGAGATCCTTATAAAGATCCTGGAAACAGGAGAGATCAACGACGGCAAACAAAAGGTAAAGATCAGCCAGGAACACCTGAATGAACTTAAGGCGCAAATAAAGGATTATGCCGAAAAGCGCCGGCAAGGCTTTGCTTTTTATCAAGGTTATAAGAACATCAGGGACCTGACCGCATGCCAGATCATTGATACTAAGAACCCGATGTTCTTAAAGAGGTTTCCGAATGAAGCTACTTCGGTTGTTCAGGTGACGGATTTCGGGGGTGATGAAGAAGTTGCGATCCGTAAAACGAAAGCCTCTGACTTCTATGTATGGGCCAACAGCTTAAGAAATATGTTCCTGACCCTGCACCGGCAGGGGTACACGCTGTCCCAAAAATATGAGGGCAGGATCCATGATGCCGATTTCCAGGAAAATACGCTGAAAGAAGCCCGGAAAAACTACAAGAAGTATTTTAAGGAAAAAGAAGAGAGGAACAAAGAGAACAGCAAAAAGGACAGGCTGGATAAGGATGGGGAATTCCGGTTTCCGACCTATACGATCAACGGACAAGAATTCACTCTGTACGGCAAAAATCGCATTTATGAATACTTAAGAGGAAAGGATTTCCATCTGGAAGGGGATCATGTCAACGAGATTCTGGAATCATTTAGGAAAATTACCGAGTATGACCGGCTGTACTCCATTGTAGCGCAGGAATTCATGACTTTGGGAGGCGAGAAGGGGATCATTGAATACGTGTATAAGGAGGACATGAAGGACAAGATCGTCACGGAGCTTTTGCGCGTCAACGAGCTTCTCAACGGTCAACTCCCGGAATTCACCGAGGCTTTGGCCAAAAACTACAAAGAATTTTTGAAGGAAAATAATAAAACTTGAATCGTGCCCCAAAAGAAGCAGGAGGAAAAGAAGGTATAAATTTTCAGGAGGATGATCATGGAGATAACAGGTATCGGGAAAGAGAATATCGAATATTTTGAACCCTATCTCCTGGGGCCGCTCGCTCCGGAGCAGAGTGCTCTGGGGTTGATCGGGGAGGGGGCGGCCATCGGGGCCGTTGCCGTATCGGAGCACGAGGGAGTCTGCACCATAGAAAGCCTCTTCGTGGATCCGGAGCATCAGAGGAAGGGCGGTGGA